>NZ_PDKE01000040.1:0-778 GCF_004116715.1 Arcobacter sp. CECT 8989
TGTAAAAGCATAAGCTTTGTTATTAAAATAGACAAGGATATATTTACAATATATTCTTGTTTGTTGTAATTTCATATTCGGTTTATAAAAGTTATTTACAAACCTTCTAAATTTTAAAAGATCTCCCATTCCTTCGCAACTCTTTCAACCATTTTTGATGTCGTTCCTCTGAAATTGGACGGGAATTATAATAGATTTTTCTCCTCTTGTCAAGGGTTTCTTCTTAATTGAAGCTTAAATTTTGAAAGTTTTGGGGTTTTTAGCATTTTTGCCATAAATATAACTAAATAAAGTTATATTTATGAGTTTAATAATTGTTTTGTTATTTAATAAGTAAAAATTAATTAGATTTAATTAAAAATATAGTTCAAAAATCATTAACACTAATTGAATTTAGTTATATAGGGATAATAATATTAATAGGATATTGGAAATTACTACAGCAAATAATAAAAAGAAATAAGGTTTGAGGTGGTGCCCACAACTGGATTTGAACCAGTAACCTCTTCCTTACCATGGAATTGCTCTACCGTTGGAGCTATGCAGGCAAAAAAGTTAGTATAAAAAATAAAGGAGGAGAGAAATCTCTTCTTTTGATAAATAAAAGCTAAAGCCGAAGAAATCTGAGCTAAAAAAAAAGCTTACCATTAACAACTAAGGATAAGTTGGTAAAGGTAAGCTTTAATAGAAATAAACTCAAGAGCTGGCAGCGACCTACGTTTCCACAAGGGGGCCCTGCAGTATTATCAGCGCAGAAGTGCTTGACTTCCAGGTTCGG
>NZ_PDKE01000041.1:0-694 GCF_004116715.1 Arcobacter sp. CECT 8989
CCGGTGCGCTGCACCCGGCCGGCGGTGTCGCACCACCGCCGCAGCGCGCGGCATCGCGCGGGTGGGGCTGGGGGCCGGGGGAGGAAGGCTGGCTGATGGACCGGCCGATTATGATGGGCGGCCGCGACGATGCACAGCCGCGGTGGCGTTGGGATGAGGCAATCAATAAACCCTACCCCCGCCGGAATGGTGCAGAAATGTCGATATCCCGTATCTGCTGGGATACTGGCGGGATTGACCCGACCATTGTGTATGAACGCTCGAAAAAACATGGGCTGTTCCGGGTGATCCCCATTAAAGGGGCATCCGTCTACGGAAAGCCGGTGGCCAGCATGCCACGTAAGCGAAACAAAAACGGGGTTTACCTTACCGAAATCGGTACGGATACCGCGAAAGAGCAGATTTATAACCGCTTCACACTGACGCCGGAAGGGGATGAACCGCTTCCCGGTGCCGTTCACTTCCCGAATAACCCGGATATTTTTGATCTGACCGAAGCGCAGCAGCTGACTGCTGAAGAGCAGGTCGAAAAATGGGTGGATGGCAGGAAAAAAATACTGTGGGACAGCAAAAAGCGACGCAATGAGGCACTCGACTGCTTCGTTTATGCGCTGGCGGCGCTGCGCATCAGTATTTCCCGCTGGCAGCTGGATCTCAGTGCGCTGCTGGCGAGCCTGCAGGAAGAGGATGGTGC
>NZ_PDKE01000042.1:0-682 GCF_004116715.1 Arcobacter sp. CECT 8989
GCAGAAGGCTTTGGGGTGTGTGATACGAAACGAAGCATTGGCCGTAAGTGCGATTCCGGATTAGCTGCCAATGTGCCAATCGCGGGGGGTTTTCGTTCAGGACTACAACTGCCACACACCACCAAAGCTAACTGACAGGAGAATCCAGATGGATGCACAAACACGCCGCCGCGAACGTCGCGCAGAGAAACAGGCTCAATGGAAAGCAGCAAATCCCCTGTTGGTTGGGGTAAGCGCAAAACCAGTTAACCGCCCTATTCTCTCGCTGAATCGCAAACCGAAATCACGAGTAGAAAGCGCACTAAATCCGATAGACCTTACAGTGCTGGCTGAATACCACAAACAGATTGAAAGCAACCTGCAACGTATTGAGCGCAAGAATCAGCGCACATGGTACAGCAAGCCTGGCGAACGCGGCATAACATGCAGTGGACGCCAGAAAATTAAGGGAAAATCGATTCCTCTTATCTAGTTACTTAGATATTGGCCTTGGCTTTATCTCAATATTATATGGATCATAGCTGGCAACTAATTCAGTCCAGTAAATATCCTCAATAGGGAATAATATATGCTTTCCATTCCATCGGGAAAAAGTTTTGTTCAACACACCAAGCTCAATCAACTCACTAATGTATGGGAATTGTTTTGATGTAACCACATACTTCCTGCCTTCATTAAGGGC
>NZ_PDKE01000043.1:0-641 GCF_004116715.1 Arcobacter sp. CECT 8989
GAATACAAAGTATGGTCAAAAAACTATTTATGGATAGGTGATAATAAAAATAAAGGTCTTGCTATATTTGCAAAGCCAGAAATTAAAATAGAACAATTAAATTGGAGTGATGAAAACCACTTATATAAAAATGAAAAGTTAGAATCTTTTATTCCATGTTTAATTAATAATTCAATAATATTAATAGCAATTTGGACAAAAAAAGCAAACTCTGAAGTATTTGGATATATTGGTCAGCTATGGAAATATTTAAAGCTTCATAAAGAAAAATTAGCAAATAAAGAAGTGATAATTATTGGAGATTTAAATAGTAATAGTATTTGGGATAAATGGGATAGATGGTGGAACCATTGCGATGTTGTAAAGGAATTAGAAGAACTAAATATTATTAGTATGTATCATGCTATAACAAAAGAAGAACAGGGTAAAGAGAGCACTCCAACATTTTATTTACAAAAAAAGATTGATAAACCATATCATATAGATTATTGTTTTTTGTCAAAAAGTTTTATTGATAAAAAATCTACTTTAAAGATATTAGACTATAAGTATTGGTTAGAAAAAAGTGATCATATTCCAATTGTTTGTGAAATTTAGGTGTAAAACAAACGAATTTAATCGTTTGTTTTACATTGTAGGTA
>NZ_PDKE01000044.1:0-626 GCF_004116715.1 Arcobacter sp. CECT 8989
GCTATTTCAGGAGTTCAGCCATGAACGCTTAGTACATTCAGGATCGTCTTGAGGCTCAGAGCTGGGCGCGTCACTACCAGCAGCTCGCCCGTGAAGAGAAAGAGGCAGAACTGGCAGACGACATTGAAAAAGGCCTGCCCCAGCACCTGTTTGAATCGCTATGCATCGATCATTTGCAACGCCACGGGGCCAGCAAAAAATCCATTACCCGTGCGTTTGATGACGATGTTGAGTTTCAGGAGCGCATGGCAGAACACATCCGGTACATGGTTGAAACCATTGCTCACCACCAGGTTGATATTGATTCAGAGGTATAAAACGAATGAGTACTGCACTCGCAACGCTGGCTGGGAAGCTGGCTGAACGTGTCGGCATGGATTCTGTCGACCCACAGGAACTGATCACCACTCTTCGACAGCCGGCCTTTACAGGGGATGCAAGCGATGGCCCGTTCATCGCATTACTGATCGTTGCCCCCCAGTATGGCCGTGATGCGTGGACGAAAGAATTGGACGCCGTTACTGTTACGCCGAGTTGCCTCGTAACGTGCGAGGGCGCTGCTGCTTGGTCCGAAGGCACTACCTAAGCACTGCAGTTAGTGTGCATTGAGGTTGCGCATAGACCAT
>NZ_PDKE01000045.1:0-625 GCF_004116715.1 Arcobacter sp. CECT 8989
GGTTTTATTGATGGCCTCATCCACACGCAGCAGCGTCTGTTCATCGTCGTGGCGGCCCATAATAATCTGCCGGTCAATCAGCCAGCTTTCCTCACCCGGCCCCCATCCCCATACGCGCATTTCGTAGCGGTCCAGCTGGGAGTCGATACCGGCGGTCAGGTAAGCCACACGGTCAGGAACGGGCGCTGAATAATGCTCTTTCCGCTCTGCCATCACTTCAGCATCCGGACGTTCGCCAATTTTCGCCTCCCACGTCTCACCGAGCGTGGTGTTTACGAAGGTTTTACGTTTTCCCGTATCCCCGTTCGTTTTCATCCACTCTTTTACAATCTGCACCCAGGTGGTGAACGGGCTGTACGCTGTCCAGATGTGAAAGGTCACACTGTCAGGTGGCTCAATCTCTTCACCGGATGACGAAAACCAGAGAATGCCATCACGGGTCCAGATCCCGGTCTTTGCGCAGATATAACGGGCATCAGTAAAGTCCAGCTCCTGCTGGCGGATGACGCAGGCATTATGCTCGCAGAGATAAAACACGCTGGAGGGGTCATCCGGCGTCCATTTGAGGCCAAACGGCGTCTCTTTGTCGCCAAATTTAAGATACTGCTCCTCCCCGCAATGCGGG
>NZ_PDKE01000046.1:0-593 GCF_004116715.1 Arcobacter sp. CECT 8989
CCTGTATAAGCTCTAATAGCTCCGCAAATTCGCCTACACGCATCCTGCTGGTTGACTGGCCTATTACCACAAAGCCATTCCCGGCAAGGTTAGGAACAACATCCTGCTGCTTTAATGCTGCGGTAAACACACACTTCCAGCTTTCTGCATCCAGCCAGCGACCATGCCATTCAACCTGACGAGAGACGTCACCTAAGCAGGCCCATAGCTTCCTGTTTTGGTCTAAGCTGCGGTTGCGTTCCTGAATGGTTACTACGATTGGTTTGGTTGGGTCTGGAAGGATTTGCTGTACTGCGTGAATAGCGTTTTGCTGATGTGCTGGAGATCGAATTTCAAAGGTTAGTTTTTTCATGACTTCCCTCTCCCCCAAATAAAAAGGCCTGCGATTACCAGCAGGCCTGTTATTAGCTCAGTAATGTAGATGGTCATCTTTTAACTCCATATACCGCCAATACCCGTTTCATCGCCGCACTCTGGCGACACTCCTTACAAACCAGGCTCGTGCTCATCTTTCCTTCCCGTTCTTCCCTGGTCGCAAACCGGTAATACACCGTGCCCCACACCTCACCCTCGATACCCCGCAGACCGGCCCG
>NZ_PDKE01000047.1:0-587 GCF_004116715.1 Arcobacter sp. CECT 8989
CCTACAAAGCCCAGCGCGACAAAAATGCCAGAGAACTGAAGCTGGCGAACGCGGCAATTACTGACATGCAGATGCGTCAGCGTGATGTTGCTGCGCTCGATGCAAAATACACGAAGGAGTTAGCTGATGCTAAAGCTGAAAATGATGCTCTGCGTGATGATGTTGCCGCTGGTCGTCGTCGGTTGCACATCAAAGCAGTCTGTCAGTCAGTGCGTGAAGCCACCACCGCCTCCGGCGTGGATAATGCAGCCTCCCCCCGACTGGCAGACACCGCTGAACGGGATTATTTCACCCTCAGAGAGAGGCTGATCACTATGCAAAAACAACTGGAAGGAACCCAGAAGTATATTAATGAGCAGTGCAGATAGAGTTGCCCATATCGATGGGCAACTCATGCAATTATTGTGAGCAATACACACGCGCTTCCAGCGGAGTATAAATGCCTAAAGTAATAAAACCGAGCAATCAAGTTGCGAATGTTTGCTGGGTTTCTGTATTAACAACTTTTTATGCGCCGCCACAAATTTAGGCTGCATCGACAGTTTTCTTCTGCCAAATTCCAGAAACGAAGAAATGATGGGTGATGG
>NZ_PDKE01000048.1:0-567 GCF_004116715.1 Arcobacter sp. CECT 8989
AAATTAGTATTAGTAGATAATAAATCAGATAAAATTGAATCAGCAAATGCAGCTTCAAAATTGATTTCTGATGATAAAGTTACAGCTATTATTGGTGCTTTAACTTCTACAAATACTATGGCTATGACAAAAATTGCTGAAGAGGCAAAAGTTCCTGTTGTTGCTCCTGTTGCTACAAATATTTTAGTTACTAAAAGAAAAGATTATGTTAGTAGAGTTTGTTTCTATGATGATTTTCAAGGAACAGTTGAAGCTAATTTTGCTATTAAAGAGTTAAAAGAAAAAGAAGAGATAGGGGATTTTATAAAAGAGAGATTAGATAGAACTATAAAAGTTGTAAATAAAAAAAAAAAAAATAAAAATAAAAAAAAATAAACAATAAAATAATGTTTTTTTTTGTATTTTTTTTTATAAAAAATATATTTAAAAATGTTTTTTTTTATTTTGTTGTTGTTTTTTTATTTTTTTTTTTTATTATTTTTTTCTTTTTTTTTATTGGGTATTTGATAAAAAACAAAAGTAAAAAAAAAAAAAAAAAGATTTTGTTTTATAATTATCTTGAAACTG
>NZ_PDKE01000049.1:0-545 GCF_004116715.1 Arcobacter sp. CECT 8989
TCACTCTTCTCCGCCTCTGTTGATTGTCGCAGCCCGGATTCACATGCTGCAGCCGCCCAGGCGGGCGGTTTAAGACCGGCTGCACGGCGCTCCAGCGTTTCACGGACCTGCTGGGCAAAAATTTCCTGATAGTCGTCACCGCGTTTTGCGCACTCTTTCTCGTAGGTACTCAGTCCGGCTTCTATCAGCATCACCGCTTCCTGAACTTCTTTCAGACCATCGATGGCCATACGACCGGAGCCTATCCAGTCGCAGTTCCCCCAGGCACTGCGGGCTTCCTGAAAACTGAAGCGCGCTTTTGAAGGTAACGTCACCACGCGGCGAACGATGGCCTCTTCCAGCCAGCACAGAAACATCTGGCTCGCCTGACGGGATGCGACGAATTTTCGCCGCCCCATAAAGTACGCCCACGACTCGTTCGCACTGGCCCGTGCCGTGGAGTAGCTCATCTGGGCGTAATTCCGGGAAAGCTGCTCATACGAGACACCCAGCCCGGCAGCGATATACCGCAGCAGTGACTGCTCAAACACGGAGTAGCCGTTATC
>NZ_PDKE01000004.1:0-221560 GCF_004116715.1 Arcobacter sp. CECT 8989
AGTATATCCATTTGAGAGTTGTGATGGGACAAAAGGGTATTTGTCTTGTAGAAGAAAACCATCAAGAGAAGAAATAGCTGATGCTGAAGCTTTATATGCTCAGTGGAATAAAGAAGAAGGAAGGTAAATCTTTAACCTTCTTCAATATTAATTGGTAAAATAATAGTAAACTTTGCACCCTTGTAACTTTGCGTATCGTGTTTCATCTCAGAATTTTCAACATTAATAAAACCTTTTAGGTGTTTATTGATTATTTCATAGGTCATATAAAGGCCAATTCCCGTACCTTGACTTTTATATTTTGTTGTAAAGTATGCTTCAAATATTTTATCAATATGCTCTTTAGCAATTCCTCCAGCATTATCTTGAATAGTAATTGTAATATAGCCTTCTTTACCTTGAGAACACTCTTTTATATCACAATTTGGCATTTTACATTCTTTTTGAAATTTAATATCAAATTTGATTATTCTGTTTTTAATCTCTTTATTTTCAAAAGCATCAATGGCATTATTTAGTATGTTCATTAAGCCTTGAAGAAGTTCATTTTCATATGTTACAAAAACTGTACTATCAATATCAGACTTAAGTTCAATCTCTTTTGAAGTAAGTCTTGACGAGATAAGTTGAATAGCTTTATTATATATAACTTGAGTATCAACTTCTTTTTTTACTCTATTTGGATTGAAAAACTCTCTAAAATCATCAATTGTTTGTGAAAGGTGTTTTGTAGTTTTTACAATAGTTTCCATTCCCTTATCAAACTCTTTATCATCAAGCATTCCTAGCTCTTTTTGGATTTTAGTTCCAGAAGCAATAGTTGAAACAGAAGATAAAGGTTGTCTCCATTGGTGAGCTATATTTCCTAACATCTCACCCATTGAAGCCATTTTTGATTGTTGATATAAAACCATATCTTTTTTTCTATTTTCTTGGATTTCATTTTCGATTCGCTCATGATATCTTGTGAAAAAGTTTTTTAATATATTTGAAATATAAAAAGCAAGGGCGATTAAAATGGCACTAAGAATTAAACTTATAATAAGAGTCTTTTTTAGAGACTCATTATTCATAGCTCTTAATTCTTTTTTCTTAGCTTCTAAGTACTTAAGCATATCAAGATTATAAAAGCCAGAACCAATAGCCCAACCCCAATCATCAACACCTCTAATATAAGTTGTTTTATAGGCAGGTTTTCCAGTTTCAGGCATAATTGAACCAATATAACTAATAAATCCTGGTTCTTTTTTTGCTTGTTTTATAATCTCTTTTGTAATCATAAAACCATTTGAATCAACTAAATCAATTCTTTGTTTACCAATATACTCTTTTTTTACGTGTGCAAGTTGGTAACCGTCATAATCAAAAATAAAAATATAGCCATTTTTCCCATATCTTACATTTTGAATGTGTTCTCTTATTATATGGTTTTTTATTTCATTGTTGAAGTCTTCTTTGTATTCCCCTGTACCAATTATAATATCAAGGGGTTTATATAGTTTTATATATGTAACTTTCTCAAACTTCTTATTACCCATATTTGGTTTTACAGCTTTAAGTTCTCCAAAGTACTCTTCTTCAGTTTTAAAATGGTCAATTATCTCTTTATACAAGTAGTTTCCAAAACTATCTTTTAACTTTGATACATCATTGTTTTCATATTCAGGAGTGATAGGATGAAGAATACTAAATCCATTTTTCTTAGCTATATAAAAATAGCCCCTTCCATCATTAAACCGAATAGTTCTAATACTCTCTTTTATAATATTTAAAAGCTCTTTCTCTTCTAAATGAGAGTACTTTTTATGTAAGTTTTCAACTGTTAGATAAACTTCTTGAACTCTTGTTTTTAGTCTATTTTCAAGTCTATGTTCTAGGTTTTCTCTTTCTCTTTGAATATCTTTATAAGCTTTTTCTACTTGAAACTTTGTAAGTCTTTTATTTGATTCTATATAGTTTTTTTTATAAATCTCTAAATCTTTTTCAAAATTTTGTTCATTTTGAATATAGATTAGAGAGTTAATTAATATTGCAATTAATGTAATAATAATTATTGGTGAGTATTTGATAAAGTTTAAAAGTTGTTGTTCACTTTTTATAAGCAACTTATTTCTCCAAATACTCAATTAGAAGAGTTTTTGCTCTATTTGATAAAATATTTTTATATAAAGTTTTATTTACTTTATAAATATTTTTACTTTCATTTTGAATTAAAGTTGCAACAAAATCAGAGTCAACAGATAGTTTTACAAAAAGTCTATTATCTTTACTTAACCAAGAATTTTTAATCTTACTTTTTGCTACTGCTTTTAAAGATATTTGTTCTGCAATATTTTTTAAGTCTTGATCAAAAGTCATAGGGTTATCTAGCTTTTGTTCATACTCTTTATAATACTCAATTGTTTTTAAATAGATTTTCTTACTAAGTTTATTACTTGCAATTAATAGAGTTCTTTTTTTATCAAACTCTTTAACATCTGCATCTTTTATATATGAAAAGGCAACAATAGAAATAGAGTTTTTTTCATTTATTTCTTTTACCCAGATTGGAGCATCTTCAGGCATTTTTGTAGGTTTAACTTCTTTTACTATTTCCTCATCATCACTAAAAGGGTTAAGTGATGATAGAGAAAAACAACCACTAAAGATAAATGTTAAAGATATGATTGCTAAAAGGTTTTTAATCATTATTTATCGCTGTAATTTTCAATAAGCTCTCTTGCTTGTTGTAATGCTTTATCACTACTATCTTTATCAAATGTTAATGCAACTGCCATTCTTCTTCCTTCATGGCTTTGAGGTTTACCAAATACTCTTGCATATGAAGTAGCTGTAAAGGCTTCATCTTTTACTTCTACAACTGGATTAAAAGTATCATTTTTAGCTTTATAAGCTGCACTTGCACCTGCTCCATAATCAATAAAGTCTAAAGGTAATCCTAAAACTGCTCTTACATGAAGTGCAAACTCACTTTGAGATTGAGTAATCATAGTTACCATACCTGTATCGTGTGGTCTTGGGCTTACTTCTGAGAAATAAACTTCATCACCTTTAACAAATAATTCAACACCAAAAATACCTCTTCCGCCTAAACCATCAGTGATAGTTTTAGCTACTTCTTGAGATTTTCTTTTTGCTTCTTCACTCATGTTCATTGGTTGCCATGAGAAAATATAGTCACCATCTTGTTGAATATGTCCAATTGGTTCACAAAATACAGTTTGAGATTCATTTCTAGCAGTTAACATAGTGATTTCATAATCAAAAGTGATAAACTCTTCAACGATTAATTCACTTGCATCACCTCTTGCTTCTTTTGCAAGTTCCCAAGAGTTTTGTAAGTCAGCTTCACTTCTAGCGATACTTTGACCGTGTCCTGAACTACTCATTACAGGTTTGATTACACAAGGGAAACCAATGTTTCCTGCTGCTTTTTCTAAACCTTCAAAAGTAGTTACAAACTCATATTTACTAGTTGGAAGGCCAAGCTCAACAGCTGCAAACTCTCTAATGTTTTTTCTATTCATAGTTTTGTTTACTGCATCTGCATTAGGAATTACATGGCAACCTTCTTCTTCTGCTGTAAAAAGTGCTTCAATATTGATAGCTTCTACTTCTGGTAAAACATATGTTGGGTTTTCTCTTCTAATTACATCTAAAATCTCATTTTTATTTTTCATATTGATTGTATAAGATTTGTTTGCAACTAGTTGTGCAGGGGCATTATTATAAGAATCAACTGCAATAGTCTCTATTCCTAATCTTTGTGCTTCAATAATAACTTCTTTACCTAACTCTCCACTTCCAAGGAGCATAATCTTTATAGAGTCTGATTTAAGAGGCGCTGTAAAATTCATTTTTATTTTTCCTTATTTATTTGTTGTTTTTTCGTAAAATTTTTTATCAAGTTCAGTTAGCTTATATTTTCTAATAATAGATTTTAGGATTTTTACATATTCATAGCCAATAGCAGAGTATTTAGTCATATCTTCACTTAAGATATATCCATTAATAAATTTTCCATCTTTTCTCATTTTTGCTCTGTTTGTTCTAAAGTTTTTATAAGCTCCTGTTCTATTTAGGTTTCTCATATATACTGCAATAGAAGACTCTAAATTAGGGAAGATTCTAACCATATGTTTTTTCCCTGCTTCTCTTCTAAGTGGAACCATTCCTATTTTTTTGTCATAAGTCCAATGTCCAAAAATATTGTTTGCTTGTCTAATAAATCTACTTTTTCCCCAAGCACTCTCAGTTGCAGCTTGTGCAATAGCAAGTGAAGTAGGAATAATATCTACTCTTGTTAAAAATGTTTTATAGTCATAGATGTTTTTAACTTTATATTTTTTTTGTAATCTTTCAAGCTCTTTATACTCTTTTGAATCTTTAGTTAAATCTTTTTTTCCATCTAGTGAAAGAATAAAGTTTCTCTCTTTTAGGATTTTAAGATTTTCAATTTCAACTTTCTTTTCTAAAAAGTTAAAAAAGTAGTCTTTTGCTTTTTGACCATGAAGCTTATAATACTCTTCAGGAAAACCCTTATTTGAAGTGTTTGCTATAGAAAGAGTGCAAAAAAATGCACTCAATAATAAGATTTTAAATAGTTTCATTTGAAGCCTTTAAATTGTAGTTGTGAAGACTTTTTTAACTGCACCTTTAAAATAGATTTTTCCATCTATTTTAGAGATAGTTAGCTCTTCTTGACTTTTTGGATAAACAAGAGCTTTTTCATCTACAAGGTTTAAATCAAGAGCTCTTAAAAAACAAGCAACCATACCTGTTCCACAAGCTTTTGTTTCTCCTTCTACACCTCTTTCATAAGTCCTTACATAAAGTTTTTTATCTTCTACTTTTACAAAATTTACATTTGCATTATGTTCATATCTCATTTTTGCACAAATATCATGGTCATATGCTTTCAAATCATCTACAAGTGCAACTAAGTGAGGAACGCCTGTATCTATTAAGTACCAAGTAAAACCTTCTTGTTCAAAAGGTTCTTTAATGACTTTTGGTTCAGTCATTTGAGTTTGTACAATATTGCTTTCTACAATTGATTCAATAAGTCCAGCTTGTGTTAAAAATTTCATACTAGAAGGCGCAAGACCATTATTATAAGCATAGTGTGCAACTGCTCTTGTTGCATTTCCACACATTGAAGCAACGCTTCCATCACTATTGTAAAACAACCATTTAAAATCTGCTTCCGTACTTGGAACAAGTGCTACTAAACCATCTGCTCCGATTCCTTCTGTTCTATTACATAGTTCAACTGCTTTGTTTGAAAAATCTTGTTCAACAAAAGTGTGAAAAATCACAAAGTCATTTCCACTTGCAGAGTATTTTGTATATGTCATATTATTTCCTCAATAATTCTTTCAACTTCATCTTGTAAGTTTTTTAGATTTTTAGAGTTATCAATTACCATATCAGCTAACTCTTTTTTCTTTTCTATATCCCATTGATTTGAGATTTTTACTAGTGCTTCTTCTTCACTAATATTGTCTCTTTTCATTAGTCTTTGAACTTGTAAATCTTTTGGTGTATAAACAACTAAAGACCTAGGAATAGGGTAGTGCATTTTTTCAAAAAATAGTGGAATATCTATGAAATAAGGTTTATCTTGACTTTCAAATAGTCTTGACCTTTTTACAATTTCATCTTTGATTAGTGGATGAAGTAAACTCTCTAATTTTAGTTTATTATCTTCATTTGTAAAGATGATTTTTCCAAGCTCTTTTCTTAGAACTTTTCCATTTTCAACATATTGACTACCAAACATTTCTGCAATTTTTGCAGAGTTTTCATCAAGTAGTTTATGTGCAATTTCATCTGCATCAATTATTAGAAACCCATGAAGTTTAAAAAGGTTACAAACTGTACTTTTACCTGTAGATATTCCGCCAGTAAGGGCGATTGCATTTTTAAATAAATCATTACTCATAGTAGATATTTTACTATAAAAATGATTTATTTATGATTATTTAATGAGAGATTATCTTCTTGCGATACCAGTTAAAGCTCTGTATTGAGCAGCTGGGAATACAAATGAAGCGTGGTGGATTTCTGTTGAATAGTATTCTAAGTCAACTAATAAATCTGACCTTTGTAAAATAATATCAGCAGTTGGGTGATATTTTTTAGAAGCTAAAATTGCAGTTTCATGTCCAAATTTATATGGCATAGCAATCCAGAAGTTTTGACCAACTAAACTTAAGTCATCTTTTAACTTTTGTTCATCAGATGAGAAACTTGAAGTAGAGAATGAAATAACACCATCATTTTTTAATACTCTTTCAATATTTGCTAAAAGCATTTCATCAAGATTTACGTCAGTAAAAATTATTAAGTCAACATTTTTTTCATCTTTAGAAGTTAAAATTGAAGTGTCACCATACTCAACATTTTTTAGGTTATGTTTTTCAACCTCTTTTTTTAGTTCATCATTTACAGACCCAATTACTAAAACATTTTCTGGTTCTTTATGCGTACAGATAGGAGTATGCACCATCATTTCATTAAAGGCTTGATTATTTTTCATTTTTATAAGTCCTTATATTTTATAAAATTTTAGGTATAATAGCAAAATACTATTAAACTTAATAAATATATCTTTACGGCATAAAAAATTAAGCTGATATTTAACAGATATATTTAAAAACAAAAATAAAGAAGGAAAATAATGTCAACAGTAAGTTATAAAGATGCTGGTGTAGATATTGATGCAGGAAATCAGTTTGTAGAAAATATTAAGCCACATGTTAAATCTACTTTAATCCCAGGAGTACTTGGAGGAATTGGTTCATTTGCAGGTGCATTTGAATTACCAACAGGTTATAAAAACCCAGTTTTATTATCAGGAACTGATGGAGTAGGTACAAAACTTAAACTAGCGATTGACTCGAAAAAATTTGATACTGTAGGAATTGACTTAGTTGCAATGTGTACAAATGACTTACTTTGTAATTTTGGAGAGCCATTATTTTTCCTAGATTACTATGCAACTGCAAAACTAGAAGTTGATGCTGCAACTGATGTTGTAAAAGGTATTGCAGAAGGTTGTATTAGATCTGAGTGTGCATTAGTAGGTGGTGAAACTGCTGAAATGCCTGGTATGTATAAAGAGGGTGATTTTGATTTAGCAGGTTTTTGTGTAGGTATTGCAGAAAAAGAAGAGTTAAATAGAATTGAAAAAATAGAAGAGGGTGATGTATTAATCGCACTTCCATCTTCAGGTGTTCACTCAAATGGTTTCTCTCTTGTTAGAAAACTTCTTTTAGAAAAACTTGGAATGACTTTAGAAGATGAGTTTGATGGAAGAGTTTTAAAAGATGTTTTATTAGAGCCAACTAGAATTTATGTAAAAGAGTTCAAAGCAAATAAAGACAAAATCAATGCTTTAGCACATATTACAGGTGGTGGTATTACTGAAAACTTACCAAGAGTACTTCCAGATAACTTAAAAGCAGTTGTTGATAGAAGTAAAATCAAAGTACTACCAATCTTTGATTATATGGGACAGTTTGTAGAGCAAGAAGAGATGTATAGAACATTTAACATGGGTGTGGGTATGGTTCTTGTTGTTAATCCTGCAAATGTAGATTCTGTATTAGAAAACACTGATGGTTATGTAATCGGTGAAATCAAAGCTGGAAAAGCAGAAGTAGAATATATCTAATCTTTAAAGTTTCAATTATTTAAAAGGCAAGTTTAAAAGCTTGCCTTTTTTTGTACATAATATTTTAAAATCTCAATTGTTTTTGAGGCATATCCCCACTCATTGTCATACCAAAGTAAAAACTTAATCATTTTCTCTTTTTTTACATCTGTATATCTGTGGTCAATAATAGTTGTATAGGCTTGTTTTTTGAAATCACTAGAAACAAGAGGCTCATAGTTATTTAAAACTATAGGATAGTTTTGCTTTTCCTCAAACTCTTCAAAAAGTTTTATAACTTCTTTTTTAGAAGTTTTCTTTTCAATAAATAAGCATACATTGATAGCTCCAACAGTATCTGTAGGAACTCTTAATGAGTTTGAAGAGATTAGTTCATGATTAACTTTGGATTCTACAAAAGAACAAGCTTTTATAGTAGTTGTATTATTTGGAATAATATTTTGTGTAGCAGATCTTCCAAATTCGAAGTTATAATCTACATCTCTAGTTGCACTTCCCACAAAACTTCCATCTAAAACCCTTTGATGATTTAGTAAAGGGTGTATAGTTGAAATATCACCACAAATGATTTTTTTACTTTCATCAATTATCTTTAAAGCAGGAAGTAGTGCCGTTGCATTACAAGAGCTAGTTGAAATAACTTTGTGTTTATTGGTATTAAGTTCTTGTTCATTTACTCCAAGAATAATATTTTTATGGGCATTTTCATTTGCATGGGTCAAAAAAATTGCTTTTACATCAAGTTTTTCAAGGCTTTTTATATCGTGTTTGATACCACTTGCATCAATGATATAGTCAATCTCTTTTAAGTCTATATCAAAGATATTTTGATGGTTTAGAATTTTGATTTTTGTTTTAGAGTTTTTTATAAAGTTTTCATCTTCTATTACAAATCTATCTTCGATATTTCCATATGTTGAGTCATGGTTAATAGAGTAAACAATATTTTTGATATAAGGGTTTATTTCATTTATTGCAACAACCTCAAAGTCTGAATCACTAAGAGATTGTCTAAGAATAGCTTTTCCTATTCTTCCTACTCCATTTAAAAGTATTTTTTCTTTCATTAAGTTAAAGCCTAAAGTTTTTGTTTATTTTATCATATTAACTTTTAGGCAAGTAGTTAATTAGTGACTTTACTCTTAATAAGTTTTTAGATTAAGGGATTTTTCTCTTTCTAGATAGGAAAATTAAATAATTTTCTTAAATGTGTAAATCTTTGTGTATTTATTATAAATAAGTTACAATTGATACACTTATCAATAATTAGGATATAAAATGGATATTTTAAATAGAAAAACAAAAATTTACTTATCAATTTCAGGTGTATGTGCAATGATATTACTTATTTATGCGTATTTTTTGAGTACCAGTATTTTAAAGAAGTCTTATAAAAATCAGATCGAAACACATTATGAAACGACATTATTAAAATTAGAAAGATTTGAAAAAGATAAATACAACCTTTTATATACCATAGTTAATGATAAGAATATTAAAAATATCTTCCAGAATAAGACAAATGATATCTTAGATAATTTCTTGATAAATCTTGTAAAGTCCAATACTTTAATTACGCAGTTAAGAGTTTTAGATTTAAAGGGTAATGAGGTTATTCGTATTAATCAAAAAGGAAGTAGTACATATTTTGAAAAAAAAGAAAATTTACAAAATAAGTTACATAGAGATTATTTTAAAAATTTCTTGAATCTAAAACAAAATGAACTAGGTATTTCAGAGCTTAATTTAAATGTAGAAAACAATAAGATTGAGAGGCCTTTTCTTCCTACATTAAGATTTTCAATGCCTATTTTCAAAGAGCATAAAAAGATAGCAATTCTAATTATTAATTATAATATGAGAAATATTATAAATGACACTTTTAGTTCTTCTTTTTTTGATATATACTTCCTTGATAAAGAGGGATATTTTATAAAACATAGATTGAATAAATATAATTGGTCAAAATATACAAGTAAATTAAAAAAAGATAACTATTTTCGTAGTTCAGAAAAAAAAGAAATTTTTGTTAAGAGTTTAAATCTTTTTGGAGATAAGTATTCACTCATCTATAATCTAAATAATAATTTAGGTATAGATTCATTATTTGACTACTCAATTAAAATAGGTATAATTCTTTTTATAGCAATTAGTTTTTTAATAACTCCTTTACTTTATATAGTTTTTAGAAACTTTAATCAACTAAAAAAACTTAATCAAACTCTTTCACAATCACAAAAAGAAGTTGAATTAATATTTAATAATACTTCTGATTCCATAATTTTAATCAACGATAAGGGCATAATAAAAAAAGCAAATTCTGCCACAGAAAAAAACTTTGGTTATAAGCAAGAAGAATTATTGAATAAAAATGTAAATATATTAGTTCCTCAGCCTCATCACTCTCATCATGACGAGTATCTTAATAAGCATGATGGTAGTATGAAAAGGAAAATAATAAACCAAAATCGTGAGTTATATGGATTGAAAAAAGATGGTTCATTAATTAATATATCTTTAACTGTTACAAAGGTAATAATTTCGGAGAAGGTTTATTTTATCGGTACGATTCAAAATTTAACAGAACAAGAAAAAAGTAAAAAGCTTTTTGAAAATGTTTTTAATGCAACAACAATTGGAGTAGCACTAGTTCTGAAAGATGGTAGTTTTTGGAGACTAAATAGAAAGTTTGCTGACATTATAGGTTACACAGTAGAAGAATTAACAAAACTGACTTTTCAAGATATAACTTATAAAGAGGATTTAGAGAAAGATCTTTCTTTGGTATATAAAATATTAAATAAAGAAATAGATCATTATTCAATAATAAAAAGATATGTAAAAAAAGACAAAGAATTAGTTTGGGTTAAGTTAAATGTGAAAGGTGTTTTTTTAGATAGTAATAATGAAGAACTTGATTACTTTATTGCAACTATAGATGATATCACAAAACAAATTCAGTTGCAGGAAAAATTATCAGAGGCAGAGAGAGTATCTCAATTAGGGCATTGGAGCTGGAATATTAAAACAAATTTCTTATTCTGGTCTGATAATATGCTTGAGCTCTTTGGAAAAACAAAAGATAGTTTTAATAATTGCTATGAAGATTTTATTAATACAGTTATAGAAGAAGATAAAGATTTAGTAAATAATAAAGTTAAAGAGAGCCTTGATAATAAGGCACCTTTTGATATTACCTATAGAATAAAAGCTAATAATAAAATAAAATATATTAGCGCAAAAGGAAAAATTAAATACCAAGGTGGCATTCCTATAGAGTTTTTTGGGACATGTCAAGATATAACTTCTAGGAAGAAACTTGAAGATGAGAAAAAGCAAAGAGATACCCTATTAATGGAGCAATCAAAACTAGCATCAATGGGTGAAATGGTTGGTGCAATTGCACATCAATGGAGACAACCATTAAACTCAATTGGTTTTATTGTTCAGGATATGGTGTCAGCTTATAAACATAATGAGTTAAATGAGGAGTATATTAATGAGATAAAGAAAGAGATGATGGAGCAATTACAATATATGTCAGACACAATAGATGAATTTAGAACTTTTTTTAAAAAAGATGAACCATTAAAAGAGTTTAACTTGTTAAATACTATATTAGAAGTAGAAAGATTATATAAAGCACAATTAACTGCTCATAAATTAAAACTAAATATAAAGGTTTTAAACAAAAGTCTTAACACAATTTCTAAAGAAGAAAAACTTCTATTTAATATAAAAGGTCAAGAAGGCCAATTAAAACAAGTTATTATAAATTTAATTTCAAATGTTAAAGATATAGTAGAATCAAATAAAAATTTAAGTTCAGTACAGAAAGAGATTCTTATTGGGTTTGATTTATTAGAAAATGAATTTAAAATTTATTTTGAGGACTTAGTGGGAGGTATTCCCGACTCAATTATGAAAAGAATATTTGAACCATACTTTACAACTAAAGATATGGGAACAGGACTTGGTCTATATATTTGCAAAACAATTTGTAATAAATCATTAAAGGGAAAAATAGAATATAAAAAAAGAAAAGTGAAAGTAGATAATACAAATTATTTAGGTTCTACTTTTATAATTACACTTCCTAGAAATTTATTTTAGGAGGTGTTTTTTGATAAACTTCTAATTATAATTGTAAATTTTGCTCCCAAATAGGTATGGTCATTTATCTTAATCTCTTCATTTGATACATTAATAGAACCACTAAGATGTGCTTCAATAATTTGTTTTGACATATGAAGACCAATACCTGTGCCAAACTCTTTCTTTGTAGTAAAGAAAGGTTCAAATACTTTATCTTTAATATTTTCAGGAATACCACCTGCATTATCATGAACTGTAATTATAATATCTTCATTCTCTTTTATGGCTTTTATATTAATAGTTTTATTTTTAATATCTTTTTTTTCGAATTCATCAATAGAGTTTTTTAGGATATTAATTAAAACTTGAATTAATTCATTTTGATAAGAACATAAATTAATATCATCAATATCATAGTTTGCTTGAACTTGATAATTAATACATTGTGAAGATGTTAATTTTTCTACTTTACTAAAAGTGTCCTTTAAATAAAAACAACTTTCTAGTTTATTAGGTTTTAAATAGTTTTGAAAATCTGTTATTGTTGTACTCATATATGATACTGAGTTTAATATATTATCAACCATTGAATTTAAAGTATTGTTTTTATCATCAATATTACCCATTTCTTGTTCTAATTGAATATTTGTAGAACAAATGGAAATAGTGTTTAATGGTTGTTTCCATTGATGAGCAATATTTGCTAGCATCTCTCCCATTGCTGCCATTTTTGACTGCATTCTTAACATTCTTTCTCTTTTAATAGATTCTTGAGTATTTGAAAGTTCTGTTTCAAATTGTTTTAGTTCTGATATTAAATCTTGAAGATCAATAGGTTTTACAATAAAATTTTTTACTTTTAATTTAATTGCTTCAATAAAATATTCTGGTTCACTAAATGCAGATGCTAAAATTATAGGAATGTTTATATTTAAATTTTTAAGCTCTTTATACATATCAATACCTGTCATTTCTGGCATTGATATATCAGATATAATAATGTCTGGCTTAAGTTTAGGTATGTTTTTTAAAGCTTCTAAAGGTTCTTTAAATGTGTAAACATTTGTAATTTCTCTTTCTAAAACTTTCTGGATTTTTTTTAATAAGAACTCCTCATCTTCAACAATCACTACAGATAAATTAATCATCTCATATCCTATTTATAATTATATTTATATTATAGTTTTATAATTTTTAAGATAAACTAAAGATAATATCTTATAAGGAAATCTAAAATTGGAAGAAAAATTTTTAGAGAATATAACTATACTTTTAGTAGAAGATAATAAAAACGATCTTGAGATATTAAATAAAACTTTAAGTAAATACTTTAAAAGAATTTATACAGCTTGTGATGGAGAAGAAGCTTATAAAATTTTTAAAGAAAACAAAGATATTGATATAATAATTTCGGATATTGAAATGCCAAAAATGTCTGGACTAGAATTTTTAAAACTAGTTAGACTCTCTAATTTATATATACCATTTATTATAACATCCGGAAAAATAGAAGTTTCATTTTTGCTCGAAGCTATAAATTTAAATGCAAGTTCTTTCTTATCTAAGCCAATTAGTATTAAATCTCTTTTAGAGAAGGTTGATATTTTATGTGAAAAAAAACTTTATGAAACAAGAATAAAATTAAAACAAAATGAAATTGATAAATATCTAGCTTCAGTAGATAAAGTGGCAGTTATTTATAAAATGAATTCGCTTGGAGAGATTTTATACATGAATTCTGCAATGAGAGAAATCTCAGGGTACTCAAAAAATGAATTAAAAGGTTTAAAATTTCAAGATATTATTCATCCTGATATTCCTAGTAAGTATTTAGATAATGCTTGGGATGTTGTTAAAAATGGTAAACTTTGGAAAGGAAATACAAAATTTATTAGTAAAGATAAGGAAACTTTTTATTTAACAAATACAGTATTTAGATTGGATTCAAAAGAAGATGAGTTTATTACAATTGCTTTTCTAACAACTCAAGAAAATTTAGAAAAAAGAAATTTCCATAAAAAACTAATTTCTACATTAAAAGATTTTAATATTAGAGAATACAATTATAAAAATAAAATTGATATCTTAGAAAAAGATTCTAATAGCTTTTCTCAAGTTAGAAATGAAAATGAAGAGCAAATTCAAAACTTAAAAGCAAAGCTTAGAAAGCTAGATTCACAAGTATCAGAATATGAAAATGAAAAGATACAAGACAACATAAAGTATAGTTCAATGTTGCAAAATAAAAAAGAAGAACTTGAAAGGTATGTAAATCTAATTCAAATAGAAAAGGCAAAAGCAGAAAAGTTTGAAGAAGAAAATTATCATTTAAAGAGTGAACTTAAAAAGAATAAAGAACAAGTTGAAGATTTGAAAGATGAAACTTTTAAACTTTATAAAAGAATAAAAGATTTGAGGGAAGTATTTAAAGAAGATTCTCTAAAAAAGTAATAAACAATCAATTATTGAAGTTAAACTTTAATCATTTCAATAAAAAGGAAATGTGAGTTTTCTAAAGCTTTTATTTCAAGGTTTCTCTCTTCAGTAATTTCCATTGCATCACCTTCATTTAGCTCAATATCATTTACTAAAGAACTCCCTTCAATTTGTGCAAAATAGATTTGACGATTTTCATCTATTTTAAAATCTAAAGTTATATTTTTATCTAACTCACTTACATAAAGATTTACATCTTGATGAATTTTTATAGGAGCATTACCATCTTTTGAAGAGACAATATTTAAAAGCTTATTTTCCCTTTGCTCTTTTTTAAATTTTTGTGAACCGTAAAGTCTATTTAGACCAATAGTTGGAGGGATAATCCAAATTTGTAAAAGCCTTAAATCTTCACTTTTATGCAGATTATGTTCACTATGATAGATTCCATTTCCTGCACTTAGATATTGAACTTCACCACGTTTTAAAGTCTCTTCATTTCCCATTGAGTCTTTATGTGTAATTTCACCTTTAACTATATAAGAGATGATTTCCATATTATGGTGAGGATGTTTGTCAAAGCCACTTTTTGGATGAACTATATCATCATTTAAAACTCTTAATACTCCAAAGTTTATATTATCTGGATTTCTATATTCTGCGAAAGAGAAATGAAACCTTGACTCAAGCCAACCAAGATTTGATGTTCCCATATTCTCTTTTTTTAGTTTTTTTAGCATTTTTAGTCCTTTAAATCAAAGGCAAAACATTCCATTGAGATATTTGAATACATAAATTCACTATTAAAGGATTTGCCTTTTTTATTTTTTGCACTTCCAAATATAATAAATAGAGGTAAGAAGTGTTCATCACTTGGATGATTCTGTTTGTAGTTAATAGTTTTTGTTATTTCTAGTAACCTTTTTTGGTTACCACTATGTATTATATTTATTACTTCATCATTAAAATTTTTTGCATAAGTTTTAATTGAATCGCTTACTTGCATATATGAAAGATTATGTGTTAATCCACCACTTCCTATAAGTAAAGCTTCATCTTTAAAGATAGCTAATTTTTCACCTAGGTTTATTAGTTGTTCTTTTGTATATGAGCTTGGAATAGATAGTTGAATAACTGGAATATCAAGCTTTTCATACATCATTGAAAGGCAACTCCATACACCATGGTCATAGTTAACTCTTGTATTATCTATAGAAATATCAATGCCATTTTCTTTAAGATGATTTACAATTTTAAGGCTTATACTCTTATCACTTTTTATTTCATATTCGTACTCATATAACTCTTTTTCAAAACCATAAAAATCATATAATAAATCATTGTTTTCAAAGTTTATGATTTTTAAGTCATTTGTCACATAGTGTGCAGAAAAAATGATTATATATTTAGGTTTTTTTAAACCCTTAGCAAAGCTTTTTATATTTGCTTTACTAAGAGAGTTTTGAAGAATAATATTTGGTGCTCCATGTGAAATAAATAGTGACGAGTACATTTAAATCCTTATTTTTTTAGAATACCTTCTAATTCAACTATTAGTTTTACTTTTTCACCAACTGCTACTCCACCAGATTCTAATACAGAGTTATATTTAATTCCATAATCCATTCTATTAATTTTACCTTCAAGAACTAAACCAGCTCTTGTATTTCCCCAAGGATCTTTAATAGTTCCATTTGTTTCAACATCTAAGATAACATCCTTAGTAACACCTCTCATAGTCAGTTTTCCATAAGCTTTATCATCTTCTACTTTGTTAAGATCAAAAGTAATTTGTGGGTATTTTTCTGCTGCAAAGAAGTCTGATTCTTTTAAGTGTTTGTCTCTTTTTTCATTTGCAGTATTTACTGATTTTACTTCTACAACACCATTTAATGATTTTAAAGTATTTGTTTTTTCATCATATTCAAATGAACCATTGAAGTTATCAAATTTACCAGTAACATTTGAAATCATCATATGTTTTACTTTGAAACCAACATTTGAGTGACTCTTATCTACGTTATATGTTCCACCAAATAGTGCACTTGCTGTTAAAACTGAAGCTAATCCTAGTTTTACTAATTTTGTCATTGTTATTCCTTTTTATTAAATTATTACTAGTTAGTAATATAAATGTAAAATTTTTTTAGTTTGCTTTATAGACCTTATTTAAAAGTTCATATAAAGTATCAAGCTCTTCATCACTTAAAACTTCAAGTGATTTTTTTAGGTTTTTTGCGTGATTTGGAAATACCTTTTCAATTACTTCTATTCCTTTTTTAGTAATAGTTAAAATAGAAGCTCTTTTATCTTCTGGGTCAGAAATTGTTGTAATCCATCCATCTCTTTTAAGATTTCTTACTACAACAGTTATATTACCAGGAGTACTCATTGTAAGCTTTGTAATTGAACCAATATTTAAATCACCTCTGTGATAAAGTACTTCTAGTACTTTAAACTGGTTAAATGTTAAGTCAAATTCATTTAAATAGTTCACTAATCTATTATGAAACTTTGATCTAATTCTCTCTATTCTAATAATAGTTTTCATAGATTTATCTGTTCTTTTTCCATAACTTTTCAGTGATTTTGTATTCATGTATTTAACTCCTTGAATGAAAGTATATTACTAATTAGTAGTAAATGTCAAGTTGCCAAGAGCTTAAAGTAGTACTAGTTAGTAGTAAAATGCTAATAAAAGTTCTATAAAAAGGGCTTTTATAAAATTTGAAAATTTATTAAGCTCTTTTTGTTGTACTCATAAATATAGCTGCCAAAATTAAAAAACTTCCAGTAATTCTATTTTGTACTTTCATAGCTTTTACATCTTTTATTAAAAATTTTAATTTAGATGCCATTGATGAATAACCTGTCATTACAAAGATATCAATTACACATAAAGTTAAGCAAATTATTCCAAATTGAACCCATAAAGAGTACTCAGGATTTAAAAACTGAGGAATAAATGCAACTAAAAATACAGTTGCTTTAGGATTTGTTAGATTTATTAAAGTTGCACTAATAAAGGCTTTTTTTGCACTATATGCTTTTAAGTGTTCTTCTTCATCTATAGTCTCTACTTTCTCAAAGATTTTTGAAAGACCTAAATAAATAAGATAAACAACACCAATCCATTTGATTATATTAAAAAGCATAACTGATTTTGCAATTAATGCTCCAAGTCCAATTACTACTACAAAAGTTTGTATTAGTAATCCAGCTTGTAAACCAAAGATTGCAGCATATGATTTTTTTAGTCCATATTTAATTCCATAGTTCATAGAAACAACAGCTCCTGCTCCAGGTGAAACAGAAATAGCAATAGTAGCAAGTAATAGTGTTAACCAAACATTTAATTCCATAGTGATTCTTTAATTTTAAGATTGTAGAAGATTATATAAAAAGTTTTATTAATAAAAAAAGGCAGTTGGGAAACTGCCTTTTGGAGGGAATAAATTTAATTACTATGCAGCTTTTTTAGCAGCTTTTTTAGCAACTTTCTTAGCCGCTTTTACTTTAGTTGGGTTAGTTTTTAAAACTTTTTTAGTAACTTTCTTTGCAACTTTTTTTACGTCTTTTTTCTTAGCTACTTTCTTAGCTGCCTTTTTAGCGATTTTTGCAACTTTTTTTTCTTTTAATTCTTTTGCCATTTTAAATGTCCTTTAATTGTAAAATTATCTATTACTTATTGAAAAAAGTAATATAATATGGGGATTATATATTAAAAAAACAATAATGTCAAGTGTTATAACTAAAAGAAAGCTTAAAAAATGTTTTTCTTTTGTTTAACCATTTAATTATAAACACTTGGATATAATATCGAGTTTTACTAAAAGCTTATAAGGAAATTATATGTTACTAACACCAGGACCAACGCCTGTACCAGAATTTGTAAGAAAAGCTATGGCAGATGTTACTATTCACCATAGAACACCAGAATTTGAAAAAATATTTGAAGAAACAAGAGAACTATTATTTGAATTATATGGAATGGATGAAGTTGTAATGCTTGCATCTAGTGGCTCAGGTGCAATGGAAGCTTGTGTTACTAACTTAACAAAGAAAAAAGCATTAACTGTTAATTCAGGAAAATTCGGTGAAAGATTTGGAAAAATTTGTAAAGCTTTTGACATCGAATATACTGAAATCAAAAATGAATGGAATACACCTGTTAGTGTAGATGCTATTTTAGAAGCAGTTAAAAATGACAGTGAAATTGATGCAATATTTATTCAACTATGCGAAAGTGCAGGGGGATTAAGACATCCTGTTGAAGAGATTGCTAAAGAAGTTAAAAAACTAAATAAAGACATTACAATAGTTGCGGATGGAATCACTGCTATTGGTGTTGAAAAGATTGATACTACAAACTTAGATGCTGTAATTACAGGAAGTCAAAAAGCACTTATGCTTCCTCCTGGTCTTGCAGTAATTGGTTTATCAAATGATGCAGTTTCTAAAATTGAAGAGAATGCAAAAGGTTTTTATTTTAATCTTGCAACTGAGATTAAAAAACAAAGAACAAATACTACAGCATGGACTGCAGCAACAACTTTAATCATTGGGTTAAAAGAGATTTTAGCACATATTAAAAACAATGGTGGATTTGATGCACTTTATGAGAAAACAGCATTAAGAGCAAAAGCTACTAGAGAAGCTTTAACAGCAATTGGATGTGAAGTTTTCCCTGCAACTCCTGCAAATGCGATGACTACTATCTATACTGAAAATGCACCAGAGATTAGAAAAATTTTAAAAACTAAATACAATGTTAATATTGCTGGTGGACAAGATCATATTAAAAAATTAATCTTCAGAGTAAACCATATGGGATTAGTTGAAGATTTTGAAGCTACATGGGTAGTAAATGCAATTGAGTTAGCAATGGATGAATTAAAACTTAGAGACTTTGATGGAACTGCTTCAAAAGTATTTTCTCAAGCGATGTTTAAAGGAAATTAATAGTTATGGTTTTTGAACACGAAATACCAAAGGGCTCAAGACTATATTTTGGAAAGTTAGCTAAGGCTAAGAGAAACTTAGAAAATAGAGTATGTGAAATTCTTGATTCAAAAGGTTTTGAAGAGATTATCACTCCTAACTTTTCTTACTCTCAGCACCAAGCAATTGAAAATGATAGAAAGCTTATCAAGTTCTCAGATGAAGCAAATGAACAAGTTTCATTAAGAGCTGATTCAACACTTGATGTTGTAAGAATTATTACAAAAAGACTTGGTAGAGCAACTTCTCATAAAAAATGGTTTTATGTTCAACCAGTATTTTCATATCCATCAACAGAAGATTATCAAATTGGATGTGAATGGATAGACCATGATAATATCGTTGATTTAGTAAATATTACTGGAAATATTTTAGATGAACTAGATATAAATCCAGTATTACAACTGTCAAATATCAATATTCCAAAACTTATCTCAAAAGAGTTTAATATAGATATTGACTACTTCAAAAATGGTGAAATAGCAAAACTATTTGAAATTGATGAAGCTTGGTTAAACTCACTTATCAAAGTAAAAGATATCAAAGACTTAGAAAAAGCTATGAAAATTTCACCAGAAGTGATAAAAGCAGAACTTGAAAAACTTTTAGAAGCAGCTAAAAATGTTGAATATAAAAACTTAGTAGTTGCTCCACTTTATCATGGAAGTTTAAAATACTATGATGATGTATATTTTAGAGTTATTCAAGATAATTTTGTAATTAGTAAAGGTGGGAAATATAGTTCTGATGGAATTTCTTCATTAGGTTTCGCACTTTATACAGATAGTTTATTAAAAATTTTAGAGGATTAGGGAAAAGATGAAAGCAGATTTAATAGTTGGTATTCAATGGGGAGACGAAGGAAAAGGTAAGATGGTTGACATGCTTGCCCAAAATTATGACATGGTTTGTAGGTCACAAGGTGGTCACAATGCAGGTCATACTATTTGGGTAGACGGTGTTAGATACGCACTTCACTTAATTCCTTCTGGTGTTTTAAATCCAAAAGCTGTAAATGTAATTGGAAATGGTGTTGTTTTATCACCAGAATCTATTATCAAAGAGATGGAACAATTTGATAATTTAGAAGGAAGACTTTTCATTTCTGATAAAGCACATTTAAACTTACCATATCATGCACAAATTGACCAAGCTAAAGAGAAACTAAAAGGTGACAAAGCTATTGGTACAACTGGTAAGGGAATTGGACCTGCATACGCAGAGAAAATTGCAAGATCAGGATTTAGAGTAGGTGAATTATTAAACCCTACAAAATTAGCTACAAGTATTATTGAGTTCTTTGAGCAAAATAGAGCTATCTTTGATGTATTAGAGATTGATACTCCTTCAAAAGATGAATTAGTAGCACTACTTGAATCATATAAAGAAAAGCTTGCTCCATATATTGCAAATACTACAAACATGGTATGGAAAGCATTAGATGAAGATAAAAAGATTTTATTAGAAGGTGCTCAAGGTACACTTCTTGATATTGACCATGGAACATACCCATATGTTACATCTTCAAGTACAGTAAGTGCTGGGGCTTGTACTGGTCTTGGTATCTCTCCAAAAGATATTGGAGTAGTTACTGGTATTGTTAAAGCATATACTACTAGAGTTGGAAATGGTCCTTTCCCTTCAGAAGACTTTACTGAAGAGGGACAAAAAATTGCTGACATCGGAAAAGAAGTTGGTGTTACAACTGGTAGAGGAAGAAGATGTGGTTGGTTTGATGCAATTGCAGTAAAACACGCAGCTAGATTAAATGGTTGTGACCAACTATCATTAATGAAACTTGATGTTTTAGATGGTTTCCCAAGAATTAAAATCTGTGTTGCTTATGACTTAGATGGTGAAATCATTGATTATATGCCAACTGATTTAGAAAGTGTTAAACCAGTTTATGAAGAGATTGAGGGATGGGATAGTGTAGTTGGATGTAGAGAGTTTGATGCACTACCAGAAAATGCAAAAAAATATATTGAGAGAATTGAAGAATTAACAGGTGTAAAAGTTGGAATCGTATCAACATCACCAGAGAGAGCAGACACAATTATAAGAGGATAGCCCTATGAGAATGAAATTACATCATACGCCATATATCTCAAAGAGAATTTCAAGAGATTTAGTTAATTGCGATTTTGTAGAGATTAGAAAAACAAAAGATGAAATCAGTGCTGAGATTGAAAAAATCTTAGATGCTGATATTGAGCAAGAGCATGAGTTAGATGAAAAAGTTCATGAGTTACTAGATGCACAAGAGGATGAGATTGAGTTCCTAAATGCAGATAGAAGACAACTATTTTGGCTAACTAAGAAAAGACTAGCTAATGACTTTGGTGTAATATTAAACAATGAAGATAGATTTTCTGATATTGCTCATAAAGTATTAGACTATTTATGGGAAGAAGATTATATTCACTATACTTGTTCAGATAACCAAGTTAAGAATGTGATTTTCTCATCTATTGATGAGTTTTTAAAAGGGTTTGAAAAAGCTGACGATGCTGTAATGGAAAAGATTAAACATTATAAAAGAAAGCTTATTGCTGGAACTGAAGAGTATGATATTGTGTATCATAGATTATACGAAGAAGAACTAATTAAAAGAGGGTTAATGTAATGCAAAAAGTATGGATTTATTTAGAAAATGGGACATTTTTAGAAGCTAATTCATTTGGTGCAACTGGTACAACAGTTGGAGAAATTGTATTTAATACATCATTAACAGGATATCAAGAAATCATTTCTGATCCAAGTTATGCTGGTCAATTTGTAACTTTTACAATGCCAGAAATTGGAAATGTAGGTGTTAATGCAGATGATATGGAAAGTAAAACAGCTTACTGTAAAGGTGTTTTAGTTAGAAATTATCACCATGAACACTCTAACTACAGATCTGAAGGTGATTTAGATTCATTCTTAAAAGAGCATGGAGTTCTTGGAATCACTGCAATTGATACAAGATACTTAACAAAGATGATTAGAGATGAAGGTGCAATGATGATGATTGCATCAACTGAGATTTCTTCTAAAGAAGAGCTTGCTGCTAAATTAGCTGAAAGTCCAAGAATTGAAGATATCAACTATATCAAAGAAGTATCTACAAAAGAAGCTTATGTTCATAAAAATGGTGCATGGAACCATGAAAAGAAAGCTTATAACAAAGCTGTTATGAGTGATAAAAAAGTTGTAGTAGTTGACTTTGGTGTTAAAAGAAATATCTTAAATGAATTAGTTGAGTCTGGACTTGAAGTAGAAGTTGTACCTTCAACATTTAAAGCTGATGATTTAATTGCAAGATTTGAAGCAAATGAAATTGGTGGTATCTTCTTATCAAACGGTCCTGGTGATCCACTAACTTTAACAGAAGAAAAAGAACAAGTTCAAAAACTGATTAATGCAAATATCCCTATGTTTGCTATTTGTTTAGGACACCAAATGTTATCTATTGCTCATGGACATGATACATATAAATTACCATTTGGACAACATGGTGGTAACCACCCAGTTGCAAACCCAGAAACAATGATTGTAGAAATCACTGCACAAAACCATAACTACAATGTTCCAGATAGTATTGAGCAAATTGCTGAGATTACTCATAAAAACTTATTTGATGGAACTATTGAGGGTGTTAAATATAAAAATAAAGAGATTTTCTCTGTTCAACATCACCCAGAGGCTAGTCCTGGGCCACACGAAAGTAAATATATTTTCGACGAATTTGCAAAAATAGTGAAGTAATTCACTTTTTTTGCCGAATCTCGGCGTTAAAAACTTCAAATACTTGTAAGCTCCTTACTATTTAAACCTTTTGCCTTGACCTTACAAAAAACAATCACTTTTTTTACAATCTTATAATTAAATATCTCTAATTGTATATTTTGACTATAATAAAGTTTACTTATTTGAAATGGTAGATTAAAAAATATTGATGTAGAGTTTTGTAAAACAAACGAATTTAATCGTCTGTTTTAGATAATAGGTAAGATGTATTTTTCTATTAAGAAGTAAGTTCCACTAGTAGCAATACCAGCAGCAAGTCCAGCTACGATGTCATCACCCATAACACCCCAACCACCTTTTACATTTTTATCGATTCTTCCTATAACAGAAGGTTTCCAAATGTCAAAGATTCTAAAGTATACAAAAGCAATAGGAGCTAAGTAATACATGTTTTCAGTTGTAATACCACAAATAGAAAGGGCAATCCACATACCAGCAAGTTCATCAATAACAATCTCTTTGCTATCATGTTCACCAACTTCTTTTTCATACTTATTTATTTCTCTTACAGCTATAACTGAGATTAAAAAGGCAAGTAAAAACATAGTTGATTCTGGAATATATTGTAATAATAAAACACCTAAGATAAGAGCTACAAAGCTTCCTACTGTACCAGGTGCTTTTGGACTTAAACCACTATAAAAAACAGTTAAAAATAGTTTTCTCATTATTTTTTCTTCTCTATTCCAAGTTTCTTTCTCTTTTCCCAAAGAGATTTTCTTGAGATACCAAGTTTTTTAGAAAGTTCAGTATCAGGGTATTTTGTTTGATATGATAAAACCATCATTTTTACATAATCATTTATTGTCATAATATTGTTTGTCATAAGAAGACTATCTTCTTTTTCAAACTCTAATTTAGTATAAGGGAACTCTTCTTCTTTTTCTAAAGATACAATAATACATTTCTTGTCTTCAATAAGCTTGTTTAGGTTCTCTTTTGCACTCTTTTTAAGACTATGGTAGTCAGTTAAGTATAAAACTCCACTAAACTTTTCATTTACTCTTTTTTGCCAATTATCAGAGCTAAGAGAAACAAATTTCATTTGTAAATCAAGTTTTCTAACTAATTCAAAAGCTAGTTTATCAGCACTAATTTGTGAGTTAGTTTCAATAAGTGTTGGAAATGATGTTGGCAATACATGGCTACTAGTATCCACTTCTTCAAATTGGAAGTTAAGATAGTCTCTTAGTGTTTGCAGCTCTTTTCTAATAGATTTACACTCTCTATAGTGATAGATTTTTCTTACAAGCTCATCCATAATAAATGGCTTCATAATATAATCTTTCGCACCCTCTTTGATTGGGTCAGTAACAGTTTCGTCTGAAATATATGATACAAGAAGTAAAATAATTGAGTCGCTATATCTTCTAATGATTGTTTTACATAAAGCAGCAGGTAGTGAAGTAGAAAGTAAAATAATATCGTAATCTTTTGTAAGATTATCAATGTTTGGTGATTCTACAAAATCACAATTATGTCCGTCATCTAATAGTCTAGAGACAACTTTTTGGGCGAGGTAAATTTCGCTTTCAATAATCAGTATATTCATTTTTTCGTCCAGTCATAGTATTTTAAAGTTGCAATTGATTGTACTGCAACTCCTTCTTTTCGTCCTATAAATCCAAGTTTTTCAGCAGTTGTTGCTTTTATATTCACAAATTGCTTTTCTAAGTTTAGTAAAGAGGCAATAGTTTTTTTGATTTCATTTTTATATGGATTTATTTTTGGTTGTTGAGCAATTATTGTTAAGTCAACATTAACTATCTCATATCCTACATTATAAATAAACTTTACAATCTCTTGCAAAAGAATTTTTGAGTCTATATCTTTAAACTCTTGGTCTGTATCCGGGAAAAATTCACCTATATCTCCAGCTCCACAAGCTCCTAATAGAGCATCAATAACAGAGTGAATTAAAACATCTCCATCACTATGTGCTTTAAAACCATATGGAACATCAATATTTATTCCACCAAGATACATTTTTTTGTTTTCTTCAAAGGGGTGAATATCATATCCAGTACCAGTAAAAAAGTTTTGGCTTGGTGCTTTTAGACATGATAACTCTTTTAAATCATCTCCAAAAGTTAGCTTTTTACTTTTTATTGAACCTTCTACATAAAAAACAGAACCACCATTAGCTTTTATAGCTGAACTATCATCTGTAAACTCCTCTTCTGTTTCTAAAGCAGCTTTTAGAACAGTAGTTTTTGATAGTTGTGGTGTTTGGATAAGTTTAACATTATCTCTATTTATTGTTTCTTCATTATAGATAACTGTATCACTTACTTTTAAAGTAGGCACTATACAATCAGCTTTTTCTTTTGAATCAATTAATGAAGTAATAACATTTTCTGGAATACAAGCCCTAGCCACATCAGTAACCATCACATATTCAGAATCAACATTCTCAAGAGAGTTTTTCATTGATTGTTGTCTAGTGTCTCCACCTGCAACAAACTCATAATCATCACTAAAGTTTTGCATATAATTTAGTTCATTTTTAGAAGACGTGATGATTACCTTATTAAATTTATATAGATTATCGAGTCTTTTTGTAACAAAAAGCCAAAGTGGTTGATTGTCTATTCTAAGCCACTGTTTTTTTGTTTGAAGCCCGAATCTTGTGGAGTTCCCAGCACATAATACTATAAGCGTTACATTCGACACAAGGCCCCTTTGAGTAAAAAAGTTACAAATTATACTTTAATGTAACTTATGAAATCTTAAAGATCATTTTCTAGTTTATATTTAATAGATTCGATTGCTTTTTCTAAAGTTTCTGACTCAAAACCATACTCTTCTGCTTTGTTTAAGGCTCTTTGGATATTAGAGTCTGAAAGAGGATTTTTTATATCAGCAAGTATTTTTATTATCTCTAATATTTTTACTTTTTTAAGATACTCTTTTGGGCAGTTTTCTAAGTCTTCTACAAAACCAATAGAGAAAATAAGGTTATGACTTAAGTTCCAGTGTTTAAAAATATTTGCAGTAATTCTTGCACATGAGTAACCAACAAACTCTTTTTCTACACTTGATAGGTTTTTTGTTATAGCAATTTGTTCTTGGAACTCTTCTTTTTGTTTATTTTCTGTTATAATATCAGAAATAATAAACTTTCCAGTCTCTTGTAAAAATGCTGGTAATAGTAAATCTTCTTTTAAGTCTTTGTCAATTTTCGCAACCCAAGTGTTAATAAGATTTGAAGCTAAGTTACATGAGAACATAAAGTCATCAGTAGAAACTTCATAAGCACTAAGATCAGTTTGGATTAAGTTTTGAATAACAGAACCTAAAGCAATAGAGATTGTAAAATTAACACCTAAAAGTGAGATAGCACGACTAGGTGTTTCTACTTCACTTACAAATCCAAACATTGCAGAGTTTGCAACTCTTAAAACAGTAGTGATAATTAACGGGTCTTTTTCTATTATTTTTAGTAAGTCTAGAGGCTCTTTACTTGGCATTTTTCTAAACTCTTCTAATTCTAAAACCGAATTAGGTAAAGGTGGCAAAGAGTCAATTTTGTCTACTATTAACTGTTTCATTATCAATCCTGGAAATCAATTTTTTTTATGATATCAATTAATTGTTTATACTCATCTGTATCAAGTTCCAATAAAATCAACTTTTCTGTGAGTAAATTATGGTTTGTTATTTTTTTAATATATTTATTACTATCTATAAAATCCCTTAAAAGTAGACTTTCAAGATTTTTAATAGTATCTTTTTTAGTGTCTTTTTCTGTAGAAAAATTATCAGTATAAAATTTAATAATATTTTTAAATTTATTATTCTCTAAATCATCAAAACTCTTATATTTATAAATTTTATGAATAAGTGTAAGAATTAAAAATGAAGCATTGTTCTTTAAAATAGCTAATTCTATGTCTTTATTTGTAAACTCTTTATGTCCAAAATCAGAAGATAAACTTAAATCATAACCATGGAACATCTTTTCTAGATTTAGAAAATATTTTTCAAAAGTATAATCTAATGGATAGGCATTAATATCATGGTAATGAATATGAGAGAAATAGTAAAGTTGTTCTCCTATTAGATTATTTAAGATATTTATATGCTTAACGTCTAAAGGAATAGTTAGTTTTAACATGTTTTTCGATTCTTTTAGAATTTGAAAGAAGTTATCTATATTAGGAATCTTATTCTTATCATTTATAAAAGTATTGCAAAGCTCTGTAAAAACTTTTATAAGTAAGGTATAAAGCTTAAACTCTAGCTCAAATTTTTCTTTATCTTCATTAAAACTTTTTTTCAATAACTCTTCATAAAATCTAAATACCTTAGCTATTTCATCTAAGTTATAATCATCAATCTTTTTAATTGAAAAACTATTATCAAATGTAAGCTTATCTATTAATTCTAAAAGTTTTATATCATCGATAATAGGACTATTAAGTATAGTTTTAAGGTTTGCTTTTGAATGTTCATAAAGTGTTGTTAGATTTTCGCTACTTTTCATGTTAACCTTAAATCGTTAGTTGGATTATTATAATCAAATACACCTTACATAATTAATAAATTAAAATAGTTGTTTTAATTAAGTTTCTATAATATAAATTTGATATAATCACCCTAAATTATTACATAGGATTTTTATATGAGAGACTGGTTAGACAATCATAAAGATGATGAAGTAAGAACACAGATGTATTATGCCAAAAGAGGTATTATTACTCCAGATATGGAGTATGTAGCAAAAGTAGAAAAAATTGAACCTGAACTTGTAAGAGATGAGATTGCAAGAGGAAGATTAATTATTCCTGCAAATATTAATCATAAGCATTTAAAGCCAATGGCTATTGGTATGGCTTCTTCATGTAAGATTAATGCAAATATTGGATCATCTGCATTAGCATCAGATATTGCTGGTGAGATTGAGAAAGTTGATGTATGTCTAAAACATGGTGCAGATACTATTATGGATTTAAGTACAGGTGGAGATTTAGATTCAATTAGAAAAGCTGTTATTGAGCACTCAACAGTTCCAATTGGTACAGTACCAATTTATCAAATCTTACATGATGTAAAAGATAAAATTGAAGATTTATCTATTGATGTTATGTTAGATGTTTTAGAAAAACAAGCACAACAAGGTGTTTCATACTTTACAATTCATGCTGGTTTCCTTTTACAGTTTATGCCACATATTGCAAAAAGAAAAATGGGAATCGTTTCAAGAGGTGGTTCTTTAATGGCTGCATGGATGATGCACTACCATAAAGAAAATCCATTCTATGATGCATTTGATGATATTTTAGATATTTGTAGAAGATATGATGTATCTTTATCTTTAGGTGACTCTTTAAGACCAGGGTGTCTAGCAGATGCATCAGATGAAGCACAATTATCTGAATTAAAGATTTTAGGTGAATTAACACTTAGAGCTTGGGAAAAAGATGTTCAAGTTATGATTGAAGGACCAGGTCACGTTCCATTAAATCAAATTGAAAGAAATATGAAACTTGAAAGAGAGTATTGTCATGAGGCACCTTTCTATATCTTAGGACCACTTACAACTGATATTGCTGCTGGTTATGACCACATCTCTTCTGCAATTGGTGCAGCTGTTGGTGGATGGCATGGAGCTAGTATGCTTTGTTATGTAACTCCAAAAGAGCACTTAGGATTACCAAATGCAAATGATGTTAGAGAAGGTATTATCGCATATAAGATTGCAGCTCACTCAGCAGATATTGCAAGAGGAAGAAAAGGTGCAAGAGATATTGATGATGAAATGTCAGATGCAAGATATGCCTTTGATTGGAATAAACAGTTTGAATTATGTTTAGACCCTGAAAGAGCAAAAGAGTATCACGATGAAACTCTTCCTCAAGATGTATTTAAAGAAGCAGAGTTCTGCTCAATGTGTGGACCAAAGTTTTGTTCATATAAAATCACACAAAAGATTGTAAAAGATCATGGTGATAAGATTGAAGCAACTGCTACAGCTTAGTATTTTTTAATAAAATATGAGATATAAAAAAGGTCAAGTTTTTTTTACTTGACCTTTTTTTATTAATGATTTCAATTAAGACAAAAATTATCCTATTTGAAATATAATATCGTGAAAATTTAAGAAATAAAAATTAAGGTTCCTAAAAAATAGGGGCTATTTATAAGGAAAATATATGGCAAATATAGCTGATATAAAAGCAGAGTTATCAAAAGTTATATATCCAGGTTTCCAAAAATCAATTGTTGATTTTGGTTTCGTAAAAGATATTCAAGTTGATGCTGATGATGCCTGTACAATACTTTTAGATATTACTTCAAGTGCAGAAGATGTTTCTTCTAAACTAGAAGAAGATATTTCAAAAGTTTTAAGTGCAATTGGTGTTACAAATGTAAATTTAAAAATTTCTAAACCAGAAGCTCCAAAACAACAAAGTAATAGTACAAGTGGAAGTAATATCGCTCCACAAATCAAAAACTTTGTAATGGTAAGTTCAGGAAAAGGTGGAGTTGGTAAATCAACTACTACTGTAAACTTAGCAATTGCCGCTGCAATGCAAGGTAAAAAAGTTGGTATCTTAGATGCTGATATTTATGGACCAAATATTCCTAGAATGATGGGTGTAAATGGACTTGAAGTTGAGGTAGTTGGAAATAAAGCTAAACCTTTTAATGCCTTTGGTGTTGCTGTAATGTCAATGGGTTCTTTAATGGAAGAAGGTCAATCTCTAATTTGGAGAGGGGCTATGATTATGAAGGCTATTCAACAACTATTAAGAGATATTCTTTGGGAAGATTTAGACATTTTATTTATTGATATGCCTCCAGGAACTGGTGATGCACAATTAACTCTTGCTCAAAGTGTACCTGTAACATGTGGTATTAATGTTACTACTCCTCAACATGTTGCCCTTGATGATTCAAGAAGATCTTTAGATATGTTCCAAAAACTTCATATTCCTATTGGTGGAATTGTTGAAAATATGAGTGGATTTATTTGTCCTTCATGTAATACAGAATCTGATATCTTTGGACAAGGTACTTGTGAAGATTTAGCAGACCAATATAATACTCAAGTATTAGGATTACTTCCAATTGAACCTGCAATTAGAGAAGGTGGAGATGCTGGTAAACCAGTAGTTTACTTTAATCCTGAATCTGAATCAGCAAAAAGATATATGATAGCTGCAGAAAAACTAATTAGCTTTGTAGATGAAAATGAAGATAAAGCAGAAAATGCTTCTATTCAACCAACTACAAATGGTGTATCTGCTTGTTCTACAAGTGGTGCAGCCGCTTCTCAAACACAAACTCAACAACAATCATCTGGTGGATGTGGAACAGGTTGTGGTTGTCACTAAATAAAAAGAGCTTTTGCTCTTTTTATTCTTTCTTGTCGTTTTTATACAATTAATTAACTTCCTCTTTTTATATACTTCTTAAAAAAGGAGTTTATATGAAAAAAATACTTGTACTACTAGCCCATGATGATTTAGAAAAATCTCTTGTAAATAAAAGAATCAAAGAAGAACTAAGCTGTGAAGAAAATGTTCTTTATAAAGATTTAAATGAACTATATCCTGACTATAATATTGATGTTAAAAAAGAGCAAGAAGACTTAAAAGATATCTCAAAAATTGTATTTCAATTTCCAATGTATTGGTATAGTGCACCAGCACTAATAAAAAGATGGGTTGATTCTGTTTTAGAGTATGGTTATTCTTATATCATAAATGAAAAAGGCGATTTTGAAGCCTTAGCTTTAAAAGGTAAAAAGTTTCAAACTCTTGTTTCAATGGGAGCAAAAGAGGAATCATTTTATGGTGAAGATAGATTGAGTGTGAAAGAGTGTTTAAACTCATATTTTTATACAATGGAAATGTTAGGTACAAAAAAAATAGAACCTTCATTTATCTATGGTTTAGGTTATGGTGATATTGAAGAAGAAAGACTTCAATCTTATATTCAAGAAGTAAAAGAAAAGGTATTAGAAAACTAGTGGCATATTTTAATAAAGAGTTAGATGAAATAGGTTTTAAACTTTATGAACCATGTGAAAAACTAAAACCTTATATTCTAAACTATTGGAAAATAGAAGCAAATCTTACTGAAAAAAGAAGCTTGAAAATACTAACTGACGGGAGTTTAGGATTTGTAATAAATTTTGCAAATCCATTCTCTTTGGAGGTTAGCCAAAAGCAAATGCTATGTAGTTCAACAGTAACTTTAATGGGGCAAACAAAATCTCCAACAATCATGAATTTTAACAATAAAATTGAAGCCTTTGGTATTAGGTTTAATCCAGCAGGAGCATATAGGTTTTTTGATGAAGAGCTTTCTAGTTTTCAAGATAGAAATATAGATTATAAAGACTCTTTTTGGAATTTTATGGAACTTTTTGAGAAGCTAAAAATATGTAGTGAAGAACAAAGGGTCATATTATGTGATGAGTTCTTATTAGAAAGATTAGCTTTATCAAAAAAGGAAAACTCAAAATATACTTTTGAAATTATTGATTTAATAAATAAAAGAAAAGGTGATATTTCAGTTGAAGAGTTAAGTTCGTATTTTGATATTTCTGTAAGACAAATTGAGAGAATATTTAAAAAAGAGTTAGGACTAACTGTAAAACTTTTTATTCGAATAATAAGGCTTCGAAATACAAGGGATAAAATAAGTTCTTTAAAAGTAGATACCTTAACTAATACTGCTTATGATAATGGTTTTTTTGACCAAGCACATTTTATCAAAGAGTTTAAATCTTTTATGAGTGAAACACCAAAAAACTACTACTCAAATAAACTTCAAATGGCAAAAGAGCTTAACTACAAAAAGTATAAAGCCTAGTCGTTTTTTTACAATTAAAAATATACGCTTTTTATTAGAATTCATAAAAAAGGATATTTATGAATTTATTACTAAATGAAAAACTTATTTTACTCTATGCAAGACTATTTTTAGCTTTTAGTTTTTTATCAGCAGTTGCAGATAGGTTTGGTTTTTGGGGAAGTGCAGGAGAAGAGGGAATTGCTTGGGGAGATTTTCAATCTTTTATTGAATATGTAGCTTATTTAAATCCATTTTTATTTGACTCTTTGATTCCTTCTCTTGCATATGTTGTAACAGCTTTAGAAATCATTTTAGCTCTTTTTCTTATCTTTGGTATATATTTAAAGGAAAGCTCTTTTATTAGCTTTATTATGCTTTTATTGTTTGCATTGGCTATGAGTTTTACTTCAAGTATAAAAGTAGCATTTGATTATTCTGTTTTTAGTGCAAGTGCTTTAGCATTGTTACTTTTTTTAGTTTATTACAAAGAAAAGAATAAATTAGCATAAGAAATTTTTAATTTACTCAAAAATTATTATAAACTATAAATAAAGACAAAAGGAGCTAAGAAATGTTTTTAACTGAGATTTTTATATTTGTTGTAGTTGGATTATTAGCTTTTATGGGAGCTAGTTTTGTGGTAAAACACTTTATTAGAAAGAAAGAGAAGAAAGCCTAGCTTTTAGCTTAGGCTTATGATTCTCTTGAGTTTTTTTCTTCAATTCCAGATAATCCAAATCTTCTAGAAAGCTCTTGTTTTACTCTATCTGGATTGATTCCTTTACTTGAAAGGGCAACTAAACTATGATATAGTAAATCAGCTGCTTCATAGATAATCTCTTCTTCATCATTATCCTTAACAGCAAATGTAAATTCACCTGCTTCTTCTACAATCTTTTTAAGCATAGAGTTCTCTTTACCTTGTAAAAGTTTTGCAGTGTATGATTTTGAAGGGTCATCATTTTTTCTTGATTCAATTACATGGTATAAAGTATCAATTACACCATAGGCATTTGTAGTATTTACTTCTACATCAAGTTTAATTTCATCATTTTCTAAATCAGTAAAGAAACATGATTTTCTTCCTGTATGGCAAGCAACACCATTTTGGTTTACTTTTAATAAAATAGTATCATTATCACAATCAACCATTGTAGAAACAACTTCTTGTGTATGTCCAGAGCTTTCACCCTTTTTCCATAGTCTTTGTTTACTTCTACTAAAGTAATGAGCTTGTTTTGTTTCAAGTGTTAGTTTTAATGCTTCTTCATTCATATATGCAAGCATTAGTACTTCATTTGTTTTTGCATCTTGTGTAATAACAGGAATTAATCCATCCATCTTTTGCCAATCTATTTTATCTACCATACTCATTTTCCCTTTTTATCACTAAATATTAAAACTTTTTACCAAGCTCAACTTCTATTTTATCTATAGATTTTGTTTCATTATTTATATCAAAATTACTTTTTATATTGATATCTTCTTCTTTTGAAGGATCAATAGGTTCATTAGTAGGTTTTGAATTATTCTTATAAGTAATGATTCCTTTTTTTACTTTTGGAGCATTATCTATTTTATTTTTAACTTCTTCATATACATTTGAGTTGTTTTGATAGTAGTTATTCTCTTTTGGAAGTTCTGTATTAAGTTCTTTTTTTATTTCTATATTTGAGTAGTCTACATTATTTTCAGCTTTTAAAGCTAGAAAAAGTAAACCTAATAATAATATATATTTCATGTTTGTTCAAAATAAGAAGTAAAAATACTTCTTATTTCCTTTTATTTATTAATTGCGCTATCTCTTGACTTATCTTTAGTGTCAACCCAGATATTTGGAGTTGAACCACCAGGTGTTAAGAAAATCTTAGCATCTTTGTTTTCTCTAAGAGCTTCGTTAAATTTACCTTGAACTTGAATTTGTTGCATTTGAAGTAACTTAGGTGTAAGTGAGTTTGCAATAGCTTTATTAGCAGCCGCTTGTGCTTTTGCTTCAATAGTAACAGCATCTGCTCTACCTTGTGCTTCAATTCTGTTTCTGTCAGCCTCACCCTTTGCAAGTGCAGCTTTTTTCTCAGCTTCTTGTTTTGCTCTTTGAACTTCGTATCTAACTCTTTCAGCTTCTTGGTTAGCAATTTGAACTCTCTCAATTTGCTCTTTGATTTTTGGAGGAAGAACGATTTCTCTTAATTGAACAGACTCAACTGTTACAGGAGTTCCTTCTAAAGACTCAATTTGAGTTCTAATTCCATTTTCAATTAAAGTTGCAATCTCATTTCTCTTTGTTGGTAACTCTTCTGCATTAAATCCACCAACAACGTTTCTTACGATGTTTCTTACAACTGGGTTAACGATTTTATCTTCCCATGCTGGTCCCCAAGTTGCAATAGTAACTGGTGCTCCTGCTGCTGTAAGTCTATATTGAGTAGTTAACTCAATTGAAACTGGTAAACCTCTTGCATCAAGAATATTAATTGCTGGGTTTAATTTGATACTTTGATCAAAACCTGCACTACCACTTGTTTCAACAGATGCATAGTTAATAAGTCTTACTTTTGTATCAACTACAATAACCTTTTGGAATACTGGAATATATAAGTGGAAACCAGGATTTAATGGTCTATCTTCATATTTACCTGTTGTAACTTTGATACCTACTTGACCAGATTCAATAATTACAAATGGTTTAAAAATAAATAGTGCAGCTAAGATGATAATAACTGCGTAAATTAGACCAGCTTTTTTACCAAAGTTTTTAAAAAACTCAGGTGGCTCAAAAGGAGGTTGGTAGTTACCACCTCCACCATTATTAGAGTTGTTACCCTTATTTTGTTGTTGTCTATTTTTAAAATAGTCGTTATCTATTGGCATAAATTACCCTTTTTTGTTTTAGTTAATATAAGTTAAATACTTTTCATACTTTTCATTCTTACCTTGAACAGCATCAAAGTAAGCAGTCTGTAAGGCTTCAGTAATTGGACCTCTTTCACCAGCTCCAATAATTCTACAATCAATTTCTCTAATAGGAGTTACTTCAACAGCAGTTCCTGTAAAGAAAGCTTCATCTGCGATATAAACTTCTTCTCTTGTAAGTCTTCTTCTTACAACTGTATACCCTAAGTCTTCAGCTAAATCAATAACTGTAGCTTGAGTAATAGACTCTAATGAGTTATCGTTTGGAGGAGTAATAATAACACCATCTCTTACGATAAAGAAACAAGCACCAGATGCTTCAGCAATATAACCTTGGTCATCTCTTAATAAAGCTTCGTCATAACCAGCTTCAACTGCTTCAAATTTTGCCATTTGAGAGTTTAAGTAGTTAGCAACAGCTTTTGCTTTTCCCATACCAGAAGTATTTGAGTTTCTAGTCATAGATGCGATTTTAACTCTAACACCTTTTTTAAGACCTTCTTCTCCTAAGTATGCTCCCCATTCCCATGCAGAAACAGAAACATTTACAGGTGCATCTTTATGATACAGACCCATAACACCGTAACCTAGATAAACTAGTGGTCTAATGTATGCTCCCTCAAATAATTCATTTTTTTGTAATAGTTCAACTTGAGCATCATTTAACTCATCTGCTGAAAAAGGAACATCAATAAGAGTCATTTTAGAAGAGTTAATTAATCTTTTAGTGTGCTCTTCTAGTTTAAAGATAGCACATCTTCCATCATGTGTTTTATAAGCTTTAGTACCTTCAATTGCACCATTCCCATAATGCAATGTGTGACTTAATACATGAACTTTTGCGTCATGCCAATCAACAAATTTCCCATCCATCCAGATGTATTTTGCTTCTGTCATTTATCCATCCCTATAAATAAAGTAATTGTTTTCAATTTACTTTTTGATTTTTGTCTGATAGTTTATCCAAGCTTGCTTTAAATTAAAGTGAATGATTGTTTTTACCTCTACAACTAATAATTATATTAAACTAATGTGAATTTAACATGGAGTCTTTTTAAGAATATTTTCTTTTTAATTTGATATTATCCAAATAAAAAATTAAAGGTAATGTTATATGTCTCAACAAGAGTTTTGGAATAGCAAATTTTCAAGAGATGGATATCTTTATGGACTAAAACCAAATAGTTTTATAGCAAGTAAAGTAAAACTTTTTAAAAGAGCTGGAAAGGTTTTATGTTTAGGTGAAGGGGAAGGAAGAAATGCAATTTTCTTAGCCAAAAGAGGTTTTAATGTAACTGCAATTGATGCTTCTGATATTGGTCTTTCAAAATTAGAGCAAAGAGCAAAAGAAGAGGGCTTAAATATTAAGACTATTTGTCTAGACTTAAATGACTGGGAAGCTGAAGAAAAATATGATGCAATAGTTGCTTCTTATTTACATATGTATGAAGAAGATAGAACAAAACTGTTTGAAAATATTGATGAGTCATTAGCTTCAGAAGGTGTATTTGTAGGAGAGTTTTTCTCTGTAAATCAGTTAAACTTTTCAAGTGGTGGACCAAAAGATGAAAAGCTTTTATACAAAGTAGAAGATTTTAAAAACCATTATGCTTTTTCAGATGCAGATATAAAAGAGCAAATCACTATTTTAGATGAGGGAAAAGGTCATCAAGGTGAAGCTAGTGTTATAAGAGTTTTACTTTCTGATAATTAAAAATTTATAATAAACCCTTTAGCTTTAATAAAAAATTTAATATTTAATAACTACAATTATGAAAATTATTATCAATAAGGAAATAGTTATGAATATTAAAAAAGTTCTAATAGGGTTTATTTTTCTTGCAGTTACAAGTTTAAGTGCCCATGAGTTTTGGGTAGACTCACAAAACAATATAACACCTTCTTTTAACATTGGATATGGACACGACTTTCCAAAGCTAGAAAAAATAGCAGAGGATAGAGTAGATATTTTTGAAGCTTTAAAAATAACAAGTGAGAAAAAGACCCTTGAATTAAAAAGAAGTTCTAGTCCTAACTATAATTATGAATTAAATCAAAAACTTGAAAATGGCTCATATATTTTATCAGGGGTTTATAAACCAACTTACTGGACAAAAGATGAAAACTTCAAGTGGTTTAAAGGTAAAGCAAAAGATGAGATTTCTACAAAAGCAACATATTGTGAAAAGGCACACTTAGAAGCTAAGAATATATTTTCTATAGGGAATAAACATAGTGATATTGTTACAAAACCTATTGGACATAAGCTGGAGATAATACCTTTATCTAATCCAAAAGATTACAAAGTAGGAGAACCTTTTAAGGTAAAAGTTTTATTTAAAAATAGACCTTTAAAAGTATCAGTAGTTAAAGCAACTTTAGAAGGATATTTAAAAGGCAAATATGCTTATTATGGAAGAACTGACTTAAGAGGAGTTACGGAAATATTGCCACTTAAAGCAGGTAAGTGGTTAGTAAAAGTAGAAGTAGAAAAAGAGTTAAAAGATAATACAAAATGCGATAAAGAGATAAATGTTGCCACATTAACTTTTGATATAAAAGAGTAAGTTTTAGTTTAAAGAGTTTGGATGTTAGAGTATTATAAAGAGATCTCTTACTATTTACTAAGACTTACAAAAGATAAAGATTTAGCAAGGGATCTTACTCAAGAAACCTATGCTAAAGCTTTGGAAATAGATAAAAAAGCTGAAAAGACTACTATTCAAAAAGCATATCTATATAAAATAGCTTATAGTCTTGTGATAGATAAGGCTAGAAAAAATAAAAAAATATCCTATACAAGTTTCGAAGAAGAACAATATTCAATTCCTAAAAAAGAGTGTCCAGAAGAAATCTTAAGTGATGAAAAAAGAGAACAAAAATTAAAAAAATGTATTAGTACTCTTTCAAAGAGAAATAAACAAGCTTTTGTTTTACACGTTTATAAAGGGCTTACACGAAAAGAGATTTCTGAAATTATGGGAATAAGTGTAAATGCTGTAGAAAAAAACATAACAAGAGCAACATTGAAGATAAAAGAACAAATGAAGAAAGAGTATTAATGGATTTATTAGAAGAGATAGATAAAAAAGCAATAGCTTGGATAATAAAAGAGAAAGAAGGCTTAAATAAAAAAGAAAAAAATGATTTAGAAGTTTGGTTAAAAAATAAAACCCACAAAAAATCATATGATGAAAATAAAAAGCTTCTTTTTGACTGTAAAAGTTTGGATGATAAGTTTATAGATGAGCTTTGTAGTGAGTTTAATGAAAAGCATGAAAAAATAAATATATTTCAAAAAAGTAAATATCTTGTTGCATCTATAGTAGCCTTAGTATTTTTATCATTTTTCTTTTTGCAAGAGAATAATAGAGTACTCTTTTCTAAAGAGTTTATTAGTAAAAATGAAAAGATATTAAATATTGCATTAGAGGACAACTCTTTAATAGATTTAGACGTAAAATCTAAACTAAAAGTTGAATACTATAAAGATAAAAGAGTTGTTGAATTTCAAGAAGGTAAGGCTTTGTTTTTTGTATCAAAGGATAAAACTAGACCATTTATTATTAAAATGAGAAATGCAGAGATTGAGGTTTTAGGAACAAAGTTTGAGGTTATAAATTTAGATGAAAAAGTAACTGTAAAGGTTCTTAGTGGAGTAGTTAAAGTAAGTCATATCTCTGATTTAAAAAAGAAAAAAGACTTAATTCAATTAAAAAAAGAGGAAAGTTTTTCTTTAGATAACAAAGGAAATATTCTAGATTTTAGTAGGGCAGATTTAACTCAAATAGCTAGTTGGAAAAATGATTTTATATATTTAGAAAATAATAGTTTGAAAGATGCTACATCTTTTTTCCAAAGATATGTTAATAAAAAAGTAGAGTTTGACTCTTATGAAATCTCACAATTAAAAATCTCAGGAAAGTTTTCCACAAAACATTTTGATGATTTCCTTGATTCTATAAAGCTTTTATATTCTCTTAAAATAGAAGAAAAAGAAGAAGTTTTAAAAATATCAAAAAAATAAAAAATATTCTGTCCGTTTTTCAAATCTTATTCGTTTAATGTATTAGAGATAATAGTTCTCAAAATCATAAACAAAAGAAGGAAAGAAATGAAGCTACTGAAAAATTCGTTAGTTGCCCCAAGTTTAGCTTTACTTTTAAGTGTAAATCTTTTTGCCCAAGAGTCGTACACCATAAAAGATAAAACTTTAAAAGAGGCATTAGAGATTATATCAAAAAAATCTAAGTTGTCATATATTTCAAAAGATAAGCTTTTAGAGTCACGAAAAGTAAATGATATTAAAGATGTAAAAGAGTTAGAAAAAGCATTAGAAGAACTTTTAGCAGGAACAGGTTTAGAAGCAGTTCTAAATAAAAATACAATTATTATCAAAGAAAAAAAGAGTAATACCTCTTCAAAAGAGTCTGATAATCTAGGTGAAGTAAATGTAACTGAAAGCCTACAAACTAAAATGGCTAATAAAAATTTCTCAAGTGATGCAAATCTAGGATTATTTGGTGAGTCAAATATAAAAGATGTTCCAATGTCAGTGGTTACTTTTACTAAAGATAGTATTAAAAATAATCAAGCTAGACAATTAAGTGATTTGATTACACAAGACTCTTCTGTACGAAGCTCAGGAGCATATGGAGATAATGCTGAATCATTTTATCTAAGAGGCGTTCCTTTAGGAGATTGGAATCAAGGGGAATATGCTTTTGATGGTATATATGGTGTAGCTCCAAACTACAAAGTGCCCACTGATCTTTTTGATGCAGTATCTGTTGTAAAAGGACCAAGTACAATTCTTTTTGGAATGTCTCCAAAAGGAAATACAGGTGGAGCTATAAACTTAGTTCCTAAAAGAGCATATAAAGACTCAAATGAGATTGAGTTAAGATATACAAATGATTCAAGACCAGGAATTGCAACTGATATCTCAAGAAGATTTGGAGAAGATAAACAGTTTGGTGCAAGGCTAAATTTAGCTTATGATAATGGTGACTCTGTAATTGATAATTTAGAGAGTGAAGCATTTAGTGGCTCTTTAAGTCTTGACTATATATCTGATAACTTTATTACAAGTTTAGATTATATTTCAACTTTTGAAAATATTGATGCTCCTTTTAGAAGATTGTATATAGCTGATGGAGTAGATTTAGCAAGTGCACCTGATAATGATTTTAACTTAGCCCAAGATTGGGAATACTCAAAGGCGGATGAAAATCTAGCTTTATATAAGTTTGATTACTTTTTTAACGAAGATACTCAAGTTGGTTTTTATTTAGGTGGTGGTCAATCTGATGTGGATAGATTATTTCAAAAAGGAGCAGTCCTTCAAAACTCAAATGGTGATGTAAAAACAAAGTTTAGTAAAGGGACATTTGATGTTTCAAGGTTTACATATGGAATAAAAGCAAACACATCATTTAAAACAGGAAGTTTAAATCATAGAATCAATTTTGATGCATCTTCATATGAAGGAAAAGTTAAAACTAGAGTAAATACAGATTCAACAAACTATGATAGTAATATTTATAATCCTACAAAGATTTCAAAAGTTGATTTAACTTTACCCGATGAAAAAAGAACAGATACTATTTTAGAGTCTTTTGCTATCTCAGATACTATTTCAAATGAAGCAGAAGATATTAGATTTACTTTTGGAGGAAGATATCAAAATGTAGAATCTATAAATTATAATACTTTTGGTGATAAAACAAGCCATTATGATGATTCAAGGCTTTCTCCTTTTGTTGGACTTGTTTATAAACCTCTTGATGATTTAAGTTTATATGCAAACTATTCACAAGGCTTAAGTGCTGGACAAAATGCTCCTACTGGAAGTACTAATGAAGGTGAATCTTTAAAGCCATATAAGACAACTCAAATAGAAGTAGGTGCAAAATACAACTACAATAATATTGATTACTCTTTAGCTTTATTTGATATGGAAAGAAAAAAAGGTGAATCAGGAGCTGATAATACTTATGCTTCAACTATGAAGTTGCAACATAGAGGTATTGAGATTTCTGCTTTTGGAAAATTAACTGAGACAGTTAGATTCTCTTCTGCATTAACATATATGAAAACAAAAATTAAAGAGACTGAACAAACTTATGCAAATGATGAGGTAGGTGGTGCTCCAGAGCTTTTAGCAAATATAGGACTTGATGTTGATGTTCCTTTTGTAAAAGGCTTATCTTTTGGAAACTATTTAATTTATAGTGATGAACAATATGTAAGAGATGGTTCAACTGTAAAACTTCCTTCTTGGACAAGATGGGATATGGGATTAAAGTATGAAACTAAATATAATGGGAATGATTTAACTGTTATGTTTGATGTGGATAATGTGACAAATAAAGCTTATTATGAAGGTGCTTCTCAATGGGGACATATATCATCAGGAGAGCCAAGAGTATTTAGTTTAAGTCTAAATTACAAATTCTAAAACTAAGAAAGTAGGGCGTTGCTCTACTTTTTTACAACTAAGTTGCATTTCTTTTTTACTTTTATTGCTTAACAACTTTTTAACCATAATTTAAATACACTATCTACTATTTATAAACCAAAAAAACAAAGATAATAAGAAAAAATGATAGACATAAAAAAACTAATAGAAGAAAAAGTTATAATTATTGATGGAGCTATGGGGACACAACTTCAAATAGCAGATATCAAAGATGAGTACTGGTTACATGAAGGTATTAATTTAGAAGGTTGTAATGAGCTTTTAAATTTAACTGCACCTCATGTTTTAGAAGGTATCCATGATGCTTACGCAAAATCTGGAGCTGACTTTATTACTACAAATACTTTTGGTTCTATGCCATGGGTTTTAGATGAGTATGATATTCCACAAACTTCATATGAGCTTTCACGTCTAGGAGCTGAGCTTGTTAAAAAGTCTTGTGATAAGTATTCAACTCCTGAAAAACCAAGATTTGTATTAGGTTCTATTGGACCTGGAACAAAGCTTCCTTCTTTAGGACATATCACATATGATGAGATGTTTGAAGGTTATAAAATCATGGCACAAGGTTTAGTTGATGGTGGAACAGATGTGTTCTTACTTGAAACTTGCCAAGACCCTTTACAAATCAAAGCTGGACTTCATGCTTTAAAAGCAGTAGCGCCAGAAATTCCTATTATGGTATCTGTAACAATTGAGCTTAGTGGTACTATGCTTATTGGAACAGATGCAATGACAATTGCAGCTATTATGGAGCCATTTAATATTTTATCTTTAGGATTTAACTGTGGTACTGGACCAAAACAAGTACATAAGCATGTAAAAACTTTAAGTGAAGTATGTAAGTTCCCAATTTCTGTTCACTCAAATGCAGGTCTTCCTCAAAATAGAGGTGGACAAACTTATTATCCAATGCAACCAAAAGAGTTTACAGAACTAACAAAAGAGTTTTTAGACTTTAATGGAGTATCTTTCTTAGGTGGTTGTTGTGGTACAACTCCTGAGCATATTGAAGCTTTAGTAAAATCAGTTGAAGGAATAGTTCCTAAAAAACCAAGTGGATTTTTAAAAGCATCACTTGCATCACTTTTTAATACAGTTCCTTTAAAGCAAGACCCCGCACCACTTCTAATTGGTGAAAGATCTAATGCAACTGGTTCTAAAGCCTTTAGAGAACTTCTTAAAGCAAATGATTATGAAGGTACTTTATCAGTAGGTCAACAACAAGTACGTGCAGGAGCTCATGTTATTGATGTATCTGTAGGATTTGCAGGTCGGGATGAAACAGGAGATATGGATAAAGTAGTATCTTTATATTCTCAAAAAGTTTCATTACCACTTATGCCAGATTCAACTCAAGTTCCAGCACTTGAAGCAGCTTTAAAACAAATTGGTGGAAGATGTATTATAAACTCAGTAAACCTAGAAGATGGGGAAGAGAAGTTTGATGAGGTTTGTAAGTTAGCTAAAAAGTTTGGTGCAGCACTAGTTTGTCTTGTAATTGATGAAGTTGGTATGGCAAAAAGTTTAGAGCGAAAACTTGAAGTTGCTGAAAGAATCTATGATTTATGTGTAAATAGACATGGATTTAAACCTGATGACTTAGTATTTGATATGCTTACATTTACTATTGGTTCAGGGGATGATGAGTATAGAACGGCAGGTATTGAAACTCTTGAAGCAATTAAGGAGTTCCAAATAAGACATCCAGAAGTAGGAACTACACTTGGACTTTCAAATATCTCATTTGGACTTGACCAAAAAGCAAGAGTTTATTTAAACTCTATTTATCTTGACCATTGTGTAAAAGCAGGTCTTACAAGTGCAATTGTAAATGTTAAGCACATCTTGCCATTAAATAAAATCTCTGATGAAGACAGAAAAGCTTGTGATGATTTAATTTTCAATAATCAAGAAGATGGTGACCCTTTATTTAAATTCATTGAACACTTTGCAAACGTTGGTGATATGGAAGAACAAAGTGATGAAGAGTATCAAAAACTAGAACCAATTGACAAAGTTAAAAAGCTTCTTTTAGATGGTGATAAAGAAAGAATGTTACCACTAGTTGAAGAGTTAAGACATGAAGTAAATCCAGAAATTATAGTAAATGAATGGCTAATTGATGGAATGAAAGTTATTGGGGAATTGTTTGGTTCTGGTCAAATGCAATTACCATTTGTACTTCAAAGTGCAGAGACTATGAAAGCAACAGTTGATGCTTTAAACCCATATTTACCAAAAGAAGAGAAAGCAAGTGAGACTGTACTTGTACTTGGAACAGTAAAAGGTGATGTTCACGATGTTGGTAAAAACTTAGTAGATATTATTCTTTCAAATAATGGATTTAAAGTAATCAATATTGGTATCAAAGCTGATTTAAATGACTTTATCATAGCTGTTAAAGAACACAAAGCTCAAGCAATAGGTATGAGTGGTTTACTTGTAAAATCAACAGCTGTTATGAAAGAAAATCTTGAAGAGTTACAAAAGCAAGGTATAGATATCCCTGTACTTCTTGGTGGAGCTGCACTTACAAAAGGTTTTGTAAATGATTATTGTAGATCAATCTATGATGGCCCAATTTTCTATTGTAGAGATGCTTTTGATGGTGTTGTTTCAATGCAAAGAATTGAAGATGGTGATTTAGAAAATACAGCACTTGCTGCTGATTTAGTTGATGAAGAAGAAATTGCACGAAAAGAAGAAAAAGAAGTAGTTATCAATGAAGAAGATATCGTTCTTCCAGAAGCAGGGCAGTTTACATTCCCCCCACTTTGGGGAAGAGTTGCTTTAGATAGTTCGGCTATTGATAAAGATTTAGTATTTAAATGGATTAATCATAGAGTTTTATTTAGACAAAGATGGGGATATAAAAGAGCAAAACAATCGAAAGAGAAGTTCTTAGACCATGAAAAAAATGTGGTTGAACCTATTTATGAGAGATTAAAAGAAGAGTTTATTGAAAAAGAACTTTTTGACCCAATTGCTATTTATGCTTATTATCCTTGTATTTCAAAGGGTAATAAACTATATATTTTCTCTGAAGAGTATGCTTTCCATTCAGAAGAAGAAGCAAAAAATATACCACCATTAGAAAAAGCTATAAAAGTAATGGAGTTCCCAAGACAAAGAAAAAAACCTCATAGATGTATAGCTGATTTCTTTGCAAATGATAGACTTGATGTAGTTGCCTTTACTTTTGCAAGTGCAGGATTAAAGCTTAGTCCTTATGAAGCAGAACTTTATAAAGATAGTAAGTTTACAGAGTATTATCAAGTACATGGATTAGGTGTTGAGTTAGCAGAAGCCTTAGCAGAGGTTTTACACAAGCAAGTAAGACTTGACCTTGATATTGTTCCAAAAGAAGGAAATACTTTACATGATGTTCAAATGAAGCAGTATATAGGTTGTAGATACTCTCCTGGATATGCAGCTTGCCCTGATTTAGAACAAAGTAGAGATATGTTTGATTTACTAAAACCAGAAGAGTTTGGAATAGAGCTAAGTGAAACATTCCAAATTCATCCAGAACAATCAACGTGTGCAATTGTAGTGCCTCACCATAAAGCAAATTACTACAATGTATAATATAAAGAAATCTTAGATAAAATGATTTCAATTATAAAATAGGAAAACAAATGCCTCATAGAGAAAAAACGATTAAAGATAGAGTATTAGACTTTGTTTATATTTTATCAAAACAACCGATTTTATTAAGAGATTTATTAGATGCAAATAGACAATACAATGAAGGTATGCATGTAGACCCAGCAAGATTAGGTTTTAGATTAAGACTAGGGCGAGCATACTTTGTATATATAATGATTGTATTATCAATTATAGTACCTATTTCAGCAATATTACATAAACCCTTAGCAAATATTGACCCACATATCTCTATCTTAGGGGCAATGGTTATTACTGCTGTGATTTTTATTGGATTTAATTTCTTTAGAGCAAAACTAAGAGATGAGATTACAAAAAGACAAATCAAAAAGTCTTGGAGGCTTAGATTTCCATACTTCTTATATGAAGAGTATAATCAAAAAATCGAAGAAATCTATGAGCAAGCAATCAAAGAAGAAATTTCTAAAAAAGATTTAGAAAGATATATATTAGATAATCTTGTAGAAGATTAATCATAAAGGGCTTTTAGCTCTTTATTTCTTTCCTGTTTTAACTGCATATCAATATACTTAGCTTCCATATCTTTTTTATTTTTAATTGCAATTGTTTGTTTCATTTTTCCAGTAGGATTTACTTCATAAATCTCAAAACCAGCTTCATATAAAGATAGTCTTACATTACTCGCTATTGAATAAGTGGTTACCACTGCATTTTCATTTGTTATAGAAAATAGTTTACTGAAGTACTCAACTGTCCAAAGCTCACCATTAACTTCAGAACTAAAAGCATCTTGAAATATAATATCAAGGTTATCAAGTGTTTTTATGTACTCCCTTGCATCACCTATAAAAAGTTCTATTTGTATATTTTCATCTTTGTATTTTTTTGTTTCAAGAAGTTCTTTTATAATATGAGATATTTTTTCAAACTCTTGTGGAAACTCAAACTCTTTTAATGACTCAATTAGTTCACCACCAAGTTCTGGTGAAAAGATTTCTAGCTTTTTATCAAGACCATTTTCTAATACATAGTTTATAGTAGAAAAGGTGTTGTATCCTAGTCCAAAACAGATATCAAGTATTCTTAAATATTTTTTATCTTTGTGAAAATTAAAGCTAGGAATAACATGTTTTGTCAGTGATTCTTGAATAGCACCTGTTTTTATATCATGAAAGTGTTGATTATATTTTGTAGAATATAGTGTATTTGAGTTATCGTTAGTTTTTACTATCATATTTTAATCTAAGCCCCCAAGGGCTTAGTATTAGTTTCCTAAAGAGTTTAACTTCTCTTCTGAAAGGAAAAGTTCTTTATTTGACATTACACCAATGTTTTGGTTTAAAATATCTTGTGCAATCTCTTTTGCTTCTTCAAGTGAATGCATTTTATAAGTACCACATTGGAACTCATTTAATTCTGGAATATCATTTTGTGATTGTACATTTAATACATCTTCCATAGCTTGTTTCCATGCAGTTGCAACTTGCTCTTCAGTTGGAGCTCCTAATAAACTCATATAAAAACCAGTTCTACATCCCATAGGAGATACATCAATGATTTCTACTGTATCAGAGTTTAAATGCTCTCTAATAAATCCTGCAAAAAGGTGCTCTAAAGTGTGAATACCTCTTTCACCTAACATTTTTTCATTTGGTACACAGAATCTTAAATCAAATACTGTGATAATATCACCAGATGGTGACTTCATAGTCTTTGCAACTCTTACCGCTGGTGCTGGCATAATTGTGTGGTCAACTCTAAAACTATCTAATAATGGCATTTTATAAACCTTTCTTTTGTAATTATTTTTGGATTTTAGCTAAATAAAGTTAAATGGGTGATTAGTATTAAAAAGTAGTATTTATCATATCAAATAGCTTTAGAAAGGACGATGTTAGAAGTAGGAGTACTTGACGGGTAGGCTATTTGATATGATATTGAATTTTAAGAGGCTGCTATCTCTTAAAAACATAATATTAGTATAACAGAATATAAACTATGGGTTTTAGAATAACTGTCTAAAAAATATCCAAAATGGATTTTAGTTATTGTTTATATTGACTTTTGAAATAATATCTTTTAGATAAGCTTCTGCTTTTCTTTTTTGTAAGTATGCAAAAGCAACTACTATAATAACTCCAATTCCATAGGTTAATAAAATTGCTAGAACTATAATAATAGTTAAAAGAAGTGTATCATGTAGTTCTGCATCTACTTGAATCTCTTTTGAGTCAATCAAGACTTTTGTATTAAAGCTAAGAAAAGTATTTAGTCTACATTTATTGATTTCAAAACTATTTTTCCCTTTGATTGATTCGTACTCTTTATTATCTAATAGTTTTGTGTATAAAGAGTCTAAGAACTCATCTTTATCTCTTTTTAGAGTCTCTTTTATTGATATATTAAATAGGCTCATTGCTAACCTTTTTTATTTTAGTATATCAAGTTAGTAAAAAGTCGTGTGAATTTAGTTGTATAGTTTTTAATCTTTTGTATAGACAGTAGACTAAGGTTATTCAACCTTAGCTTCTTCTATAACATTTACTTCTAATTCATCACTATAATCCATAGAAGCCCATCTTTGAAGTTGTCTATATCTATATTGAGCATCTTTTTGGTTTTTATTTAATAGTTCATCAGCATGTTCTGGGTTTAATTTCTTTAAAGATCTATATCTGTTCTCTTTTAGTAAGAACTCCTCATATCTATCCCAATTTGGTTTCTTACCATATATTTTAATAGGATTTTGTCCTTCATCTATCTTTCTTGGGTCAAAAGTATATATAGGCCAGTATCCACAATCAGTTGCAAGTTGTCCTTGTTCAACTGATTTCATAAGTCCACCTTGAATACCATGGGCAATACATGGAGAATAACAGATAATTAAAGATGGTCCATCATAAGCTTCTGCTTCTTTCATAGCTTGTACTGCTTGCTTTTGATTTGCCCTTGAGTTTATTTGAGCTACATAGATATTTCCATATGTCATAGAGATATAGCCTAAATCTTTTTTAGCATTTGGTTTACCATCATTTGTAAAATCAGCAATAGAACCAGCTCTTGCAGCTTTAGATGATTGTCCCCCAGTATTTGAATAAACTTCTGTGTCTACAACTAAGATGTTTACATTTTCACCTGTTGATAAAACATGGTCAACTCCACCATATCCAATATCATAAGCCCAACCATCTCCACCAATCATCCATTGTGATTTTCTTACAAGGTATTTTCTTAAAGATAATAACTCTTTCACTCCATTTTGGTCTTGATTATTTTCAAGCTGAGGCACAAGTTTATCTCTTATCTCTTGAGTTTTAACTCCATTGTTTCTATGCTCTAGCCACTCTTTATAAAGTACTTTTAGAGGATTTGATACTTCATCCATACTCTTTAGCATAATTCTTGCAATTCTATTTCTAATAGTCTCATTTGCTGCATGCATTCCATAACCAAACTCAGCAGTATCTTCAAATAAAGAGTTTGCCCATGCTGGTCCTTTACCTTTTTCATTTTTAGTATAAGGAGTTGAAGGTGCTGAAGCAGAATAAATAGAAGAACATCCCGTAGCATTTGCAATCATCATTCTATCTCCAAACAGTTGCGTTGCTAGAGTGATATATGGAGTTTCTCCACAACCTGGACAAGCTGAGTGGTACTCAAAAAGTGGTTGTGCAAATTGTGAGTTTTTCACATTGTTTTTTTCTACTAAATAGTCTTTATAAGATACGTCATTAAATAAATAGTCAGCATTTTCTTGTTCATTATTTTTATCTTCAACACCATATGGAACCATTTTTAAAGACTTCTCTTTTGTAGGACAAATATCAACACAGATATTACAACCTGTACAATCTAAAATAGATACTTGGATTTTATATTTTAAGTCTTTGCCTTTAAACTCTTTTCCTTTTGCATCAAGTGAGTGTTCTTTTACTCCAGTTGGAGCATTCTCATACTCTTTTTCATCTAATAAAAATGGTCTAATAACAGCATGTGGACATTCAAAGGCACATTGATTACACTGAATACAGGTATCTTCATTCCATTGAGGAACCATAGTTGCAATTCCTCTTTTTTCATATTTTGTTGAACCATTTTCAAAGGTACCACATTCCATTCCAAGTTCTACTATTGTAGAAACTGGTATTTCATCACCTTTTGCAGCATTAACGATTTTTGCAAAGTTTTCTACATATTTAGAACCTTTGTAATCACTATTTATTACAAGCTCTTTAGCTTCATACTCTGTCCACTGTTGTTTTACTTCAATTTCTTCAACTCCATGTTCCCCTTGGTCAATTGCAAGATAGTTCATTCTAACTATCTCTTCACCTTTGTTTCCATAAGCTTTTTTTGCATACTCTTTCATATACTCTTTTGCTTCTTCATATGGAATGATATTTGCTAATTTGAAAAAGGCAGCTTGCATGATAGTATTTGTTCTATTTCCAAGTCCAATATCATGGGCTAGTTTTGTTGCATTTATGATATAAAATTTGATGTTTTTATCAGCAAGTATTTTTTTTACTCTATTTGGAATCTTACTCTCTATCTCATCTTTTGAGTGAATAGAGTTTAATAAAAAAGTACCATTCTCTTTTAGTTTATCTACAACTTCATATTGTTCTAAATAAACCTCTTTTGAACAGGCTACAAAACTTGGATTTGATACAAGATAAGTTGAACGAATAGGGTTTTTGCTAAATCTTAAATGTGACCTTGTGTAACCACCACTTTTTTTAGAATCATAAGCAAAATATGCTTGTGCATAAAGCTCAGTTTTATCACCTATAATCTTTACAGAGTTTTTATTTGCTCCAACAGTTCCGTCTGCTCCAAGTCCATAAAATAGACACTCATTTACATCTTCTACAACTGAGATATTCTCTTTTACCTCAATTGAAGTATTTGTAACATCATCTATAATACCTACTGTAAAGTTGTCTTTTGAATTATCACTTGCAAGATTATCAAATAGTGCAATTATTTGATTTGGTGGTACATCTTTTGAAGAAAGTCCATATCTTCCACCAATGATTTTAGGTTGATTTTTTTGTCCATAGAATAAGGCTTTAACATCAAGATATAAAGGTTCTCCTAAACTTCCTGGTTCTTTAGTTCTATCAATTACACAGATTCTTTCAACACTTAACGGTAAAACATTCATAAAATATTTTGCAGAGAAAGGTCTATATAGATGAACCGTAAGAAGTCCAACCTTTCTATTCTCTTTTTGGTTTAAATAATCAACTGTTTCTTTAATAGTTTCAGTAACAGAACCCATAGCTACGATTACATCAGTTGCATTTTCATCACCATAATATGTAAATGGAGCATAATCTCTTCCAGTGATTTTAGAAATCTCTTTCATATACTCATTTACAACATCAGGTAAAGCATCATAATATCTATTTGAAGCTTCTCTTCCTTGGAAGTAGATGTCATCATTTTGAGCAGTTCCTCTTGTGATTGGTGATTCTGGGTTAAGTGAAGTGTCTCTAAAAGTTTGAACTGCTTCATAGTCAATTAGTCTATCAAACTCTTCATATGGCAATACTTCGATTTTATTTATTTCATGTGAAGTTCTAAAACCATCAAAGAAGTGTAAGAATGGAACTCGTCCTTTTATAGCACTAAGATGAGCAACTCCTGCTAAGTCCATAACTTCTTGAACTGAACCAGTTGCAAGCATAGCAAAACCAGTTGCTCTTGTACTCATAACATCTTGATGGTCACCAAAAATAGATAATGCATGTGTTGCCAAGGCTCTTGCACTAACATGTATAACACCAGGTAATAATTGTCCCGCTACCTTATACATATTAGGGATTTTTAAAAGTAATCCTTGTGAAGCTGTAAATGTTGTAGTTAATGCACCAGCTTGTAAAGAACCATGAAAAGTTCCTGCAGCTCCTGCTTCACTTTGCATTTCAATAACTTTTACAGTAGAGCCAAAAAGGTTTTTCTTGCCTTGTGTAGCCCATTTTTCTACATTGTCTCCCATTTGAGAAGAGGGTGTAATAGGATATACTCCTGCTACTTCTGTAAAGGCATATGAAACATATGCAGCCGCTTCGTTTCCATCCATTGTAGCAAACTGTTTATTCATTATCTATCCTTATAATTCTAGGTCTATATATAGATAATAATTAAATAAAACTTAAAAAAGTATGAATAGTAATTAAGTAAAGTAAATTTAAAAGTAATAAACTAATAAAAGATTACATATCTTTTATTAGTTGTACAGCTTCAAGAGGGTTTTTTACGATAAATGGCGTATGTTCTTTTAGTGAGTCTTCTTTTCCATAACCACAAGTTACACCAACACAGTTAACTCCTGCACTTTGTGCTGCGATTAAATCAAGCTCAGTATCTCCTACCATCCAGATATCACAAGTTTGTTTTATTTGCATTAAATCAAGTGTTCTGTGAATTGGTTCTGGGTGAGGTTTTGGATGTTCTACATGCTCTCTACCTGTGATGTGTTCAAAGTATTGCATCATATCCATGTGCTCTAATAGTTCTTGGCTATAAAGTCCAGTTTTAGTTGTAACAACAGAAAGTCTTGCAAAAGTATTTGCTAACTCAACAGCCTCTTTTGCAAACTCTAATAGCTCTGTTTGTTGTCTTGATATTTGTCTGTATCTCTCTTTATAAGAATCAACAAAGTCCCATACAACTTCTTTGTCAATACCTAGTTCTTGATACATAATATCTAAAGGGTGTCCGATTAAAGATTTGATATCTTCATCTGTTCCTTGAAAATCGTAATTTAGTTCTTTAAATGAGTGATGGAAAGTAGATACAATAGCCTCTGTTGAGTCTATTAAAGTTCCATCTAAATCAAAAAGTATAATTTTTTCCACTAATATTCCGCCCTAAAAATTTTATTTGTAATATAGTATAAAATTCATTACAAGCATATTTAATAAATAAACTAATTTATTAGGGTTTTATCCAGTCTTTTTGATTGTGCATAACTCCAATAAATGCGGGCTCTACATTTTTAATTTCTGAGTTAACTACTGTAATTGAATTTGGAATATATAAAAACAAATAAGGTAAGTCATCACTGATTATTTTAAAAAGTTTTTTATATATCAAGCTTAGTTTTTTTTGTTCAATTGTTAGAGAACCTTTTTCAATGAGTTCATCTACTGTAGGGTTTCTATATCCTGTAAGATTAAATCTTCCAAGTTTATCTGAATCACTATGCCATAGAGGATAAGCATCTGGCATAAGAGCTAAACTCCATCCTAAAAGTACAGTTTCAAACTTTCTTGGATGAAAAACTGTATTTAAAAAAGCTTGCCACTCCATTACTTTGATTTTAGCTTTAACTCCAATCTTTGCAAGTTGGTATTGCATGATAAGAGCTGCATTTAGCCTTATATCATTTCCTGTATTTGTAACTATTTCAAAAGTAAAAGGGTTGTTTTTATCATATCCTGCTTGTTTTAAAAGCTCTTTTGCTTTTTCTTGGTTTTGTTTTATTTGAGTAACCTCTTCATTAAAAGCAAAACTTCCTGGTAAAAAAGGACCATTGCAAACCTTTCCATGGCCAAAGAAAAGAATATCAACAATCTCTTGTCTATCTATTGCAAGAGAGAGAGCTTGTCTTATTCTTTTGTCTTGGAATTTTTTATTTCTAAGGTTAAAGCCCAAGTATGTGTATGCAAAACTTTGTTGCTCTACTATCTTAAAATCTTTTTTAAATTTTTCATTGATTTGTCTATCTATTTGAAGGGGAGTTAATCCTCCTACATCAAGTTTATTTTCTTTAAGCATTAAAAAAACAGTATCAGGACTTGGAAGAAACTTGAAATGAATATTATCAATTTTAGGTTTGCCTTCAAAATAGTCTTCATTTGCTTTTAAAATGATATCTGAAGAGTTTTTAAATGAATCAAGTTTATATGGACCATTTCCTATAGGATTTTTATTAAAAGAGCTTGTCATCAAGTTTTTTTCATCTTTTAATATATGTTTAGGCAAAAGACCTATCATCCAGATGTTTAAAGCTTTAAAATAAGGTTTTTTGTAGATTACTTCAAGGGTATAATCATCTAAGGCTTTTACACTTTTTACTTCTTTAAAGTTTGAAACAATAGAGTTAAATACTTTAGGATCTATAATCTTCTCATAGGTAAAAACTACATCATGGGCAGATACTTTAGCCCCATCATGCCAAAGAACATCTTTTCGTAAAGATATTAGAAGTTTTGTATTATTTTCAAATTTGTATGAAGAAGCAATGTCATTAACTATATTTCCATCTTTGTCATATTTAAATAGTCCATTAAATAGCCACCCAGATACTTGAGAGCTAGCAGTATCATTTGATAAAATAGGATTTAGTCTACTAGGACTTGAAGTCATTGAAAGGTTTAGTGTACTTGCAAAAACATATAGAGAAAAAAAGATTTGAATTAATAAAATAGAAGTAAGCTTTTTCATGAAAAAAATTATATCCTATTAATACTTTTTATACTAGCAAAACATAAATCTTACATCTTTTTTTGATACCATTACAAAAAATAAAGATATTATATGACTGTATTTCTCACACTTTTAAGTAAAATCCTTCCTTTATATATAAGTATTATTTTAGGGCTCTTAAGTACAGCTTTTTTAAATGCTAATAAAGAAACTATAGCAAAGATTTTACTATTTATTTTAGCTCCACTTATTGTTTTTAATGCCACATTAAATGTAAAGCTTGACTTGACTGTAGCTTTTCTTCCTTTGTATTTTTTTATTTTTAGTTCTATTTTGGCTTTTGTATTATTGTTTATTTTTAAAAAAGTTTGGAGTGATAATACAGCAAATTTATTAGCTTTTAGTACTGCTACTGGAAATACAGGGAACATAGGTATTCCTTTAGCTATTTTATTTTTAGAGCCAAACTTAGTTGATATCTTTATCTTTACTGTTTTAGCTTCAATTCTTTATCAAAACTCAGTAGGGTACTATATAACAGCAAAGGGTAATTTTACAGTTAAAGAGAGTATTTTAAAGGTTCTAAAACTTCCTGTTTTATATGCTTTTATTTTAGGGCTAGTATTAAACCTTAGTGGTTTTTCTATGCCTGAGTTATTATTTGATTATTCTAACTATCTAAAAGGAGCTTATGCCATTTTAGGAATGATGCTTCTAGGTATGGGAATGGAAAAGATAAAAGTAGGTCAGACATTTGATATAAAGTTTGTTTCTTTAGCTATGTTTATTAAATTTGTTGTTTGGCCAGCGTCTGTATTATTATTTATATTTTTAGATAGAAATTACTTTATGTATTTAAATGATGGTCTTTATATGGTTATGTTTTTATTCTCAATTGTTCCTCTTGCAGGAAACACAGTTACTGTTGCAACTTTATTAGATGTAAAACCAGAAAAGATGTCTTTTACAGTTTTTGTTTCTACTGTAATATCTTTATTTTATATACCATTTGTGATTTATTTATATATGAGTTAGTATTTTTTAGGCATAAAAAAAGGAGAGACATAAGTCCCTCCTTGTAAAAGCTTTGCACAATTGCAAAAAATAATTTGTAAAGTACAGATTATCTTTTTGAGAACTGTGTAGATTTTCTTGCTTTTCTTCTTCCGTATTTTTTTCTTTCAACAGATCTTGCATCTCTTGTTAATAATCCGTAAGGCTTTAAGATAGCTCTGAATTGCTCATCATAAGCAACTAAAGCTCTAGAAAGACCATGTCTTACTGCGTCAGCTTGTGCAGAATATCCACCACCAACAGTTTTTACAACAACATTTACAGAAGTTTCTTGTTTAGATACTTCTAGTGGTTGCATAACTCTTTTTTTGATAGCTTCGTGTCCACCTAACCATGCGTCTAAAGTTTGACCATTGATTGTAATTTCACCAGTACCGTTTTCTAACCATACTTTAGCTACAGCAGATTTTCTTCTTCCAGTTGCGTATACTTTTGCCATTAGTCTTATCCTTTAATTTGCGCAGTGTGAGGGTGCTCTGAACCTGCGTATACTTTTAATTTTTTTAGCATTGTTTTTCCAAGTTTTGTTTTTGGAAGCATACCTCTAGTTGCTAATTTATATAGTTTTTCAGGGTTGTTTTCTAACATATCAGACATCTTATGTGTCTTAGTGCTTCCAAAGTATCCTGAGTGAGTATAATAGTTTTTATCTTCTAATTTAGCTCCAGTGAACTTTGCTTTTGAAGCATTGATGATAATCACGTTGTCTCCACAGTCAACATTTGGAGTATAGCTAGGTTTATGTTTACCTCTTAATAGTGTTGCAACTTCAGTAATAATTCTACCAAACACTTTATCAGTTGCATCAACTACTATCCAATCTCTTTCGATTTCGTTAGCTTTTGCCATTTGAGTAAATTTCATTTATTTCTCCGATTTTGTTAATGAGGTGGAATAATAGTGTAGATATACTTAAAATATACTTAAATTAAGTATATTTTAATATTTTATTATAAATTCAGAACCCTTTGAAAGTTCGCTTTGTATTTCGAGTGAAAAGTTATGTAAAGAAATGATAGAAGAAACGATAAATAAGCCAAGTCCTAAAGAGTTGTTCCATCCATTTTGTGAAACCCTATAAAACTTTTGTCTAATATTTTTTAAATCGACTTCACTAATACCAATTCCTTTATCTCTAACTGAGATTTGTTTATCATCAAAGCTTATTATTACTTCATCTTCTGAGTATTTTAAAGCATTTTCAACAAGGTTTTCTAAAGCCATACAAAATAGAGTTTCATCAATATTGATTTCATAGTCTTCTTTTACTTCAATAATAATTTCTCTATTTGGATATTTGTCTTTTACATCAGATACTACCCTTTCACATATTTTTGTAATAGAGCATTTTGTTGTAAGGATTTGTTGTTTACCTTCTTCAAGTTTTAAAGTTAGCCTTAACTTATCAATAATATGAGACATTTTTATCCCATTTGAATGAATTTTTCTTAAAAACTTCTCTTTCATAGGCTCTGGTAAATCTTTATCAGAAAGAATAGTTTCACTATATCCTGTAACTACTGCAATAGGATTTTTAAACTCATGGGAAATTGCTGAGATTATCTCATCTTTTTGTTTATTTGCAAGTTTTAGTTTTGCTGTTTGCTTAGACTTTTGTCTCTCTCTTTTAGCTAGTTTAGCTGCAACTTTATTTAGTAATCTTGTGATTTTATAAAACTCTTCAGAAAAGTCTGAGTATATACCTGAGGTTGGTTTTTTATTACTAAGTTCTATTAAGTATCCTAAAATAGCATTTGTTTCATTTCTAATTTTAATACTAATTAAATAAGTAGTAATAAATGCAACAATTATAAACATAGAAATAAACGCAATAATCTGATAAGAGAGTTTTGTAAAGTTTTCAATAATCTTAGTTGTATAATCTGCAAGTCTTAGGTAATAAATCTCATCATCAATAACAATCTTTTTAGCAACATAAAGTAGCTCCTGATTTAGAGTATCTGAAAATCTAATCTTTTTACCATATCCCTCATACTTAGCGTGAATGATTTCAAATCTCGTGGCATGGTTTTCCATTGTAGAAATATCTCTATCACTATCACCTATAACATTTCCTTGTTCATCAATAATCGTTATTCTAAGTCCAGTTTTTCCCTTAAAAGTTTTGATGATGTAATCAAGGTTTTTAAAAGAAGTTAGGTTTAGCGAAAGGGAATCTATATTTTGTGATAGATTCTTTTCAATTTGGTCTAAATAGATATTCTTTGACCAATAGTATGTTGTAGTACTAATTATAATAAGTACAAGCAGAAAGATAATTGAGAAAGTTCTAAAGAATACTTGGTGAAGTTTTAACAAAATAAGTAACCTTCTCCTCTAACAGATTTGATGTACTCTTTTTTATTGTCTGGGTCAATTTTAGCTTTTAATCTTTTAATTGCAACATTTACAGTTTTTAGTTTTTTATCATAAGAGTCTTCCCATACAGTTTCAAGTAAATGTTCTCTTGTCATAAGAATATCTCTATTTTTAATAAACTCTAATAATAAATCATGCTCTAAGTGAGTAAGTTCTATTAATTCATCTTCAATAAAGAACTTTTTATTTGCTGCTTTATATGTAATATCTCTAATCTTTAAAATATCAACATCTTTTGAACTTCTTTTTATAACAGCTTTTACTCTAGCAAGTAGTTCTTGTATTTTAAAAGGTTTTGTTATGTAATCATCTGCATGAGAATCAAAGCCATCTAAAATATCTTCATCTTTATCTTTTGCAGTTAAGTAAATAACAGGAGAGTTATAACCTCTTTCTTTTATTTTATTAATAAATTCAGTTCCATCTATTCCTGGAAGGTTTCTATCCATAAGTATTAAATCAATATGCTCTTCATCTAAAACTTTTTCTAGTTTTTCATTTACACTTAAAAAGCCAATTGTTTCATAACCTTCTTTTTGAAGTGTATACTCTAAAAGTTCTAAAATATCCTCTTCATCTTCAACTATTAATATTAGTTTATTACTCATTTTCTTCTTTTTTTCCTTGGATAGATTCTTTTTGTGGTTTTACAATACCTGGAGAGTATTTTATAGCTAATATTCTGAAAATAAAGAATATAAAGATAACAAAAAGTAAGAATAGTATAGTAAAGTAATCTTTATTTGTATTTGAAGTATAGATTATTACATCTCTAATTAGAAAAATAATAAATATATCAATAACAAATCTAAGTCTTAGTTTCTCTTTTTTTATAAAGTCAGAAATCATCTTTGCTACTTCCATTAAAACTATGAACTCAAGCATTAGAATGATTGTTTTATAAAACTCTAGGTTTGCAACTAAAACTATCGTAAAGATAATTATAGCTGCTAATACTTCATAGTTTGAGTTGAAGTAAGATTTTATTTTGTGAATAGCTCTCATATAGTTATACGTTTTCTAAGTCTCCACCAACTTCAGCAAAAACTAAAAGGTTTGCAATAGAAGAAGCTCTTCCTGAGATTTTTTCTAATCTTCTTAATGAACTTAAAACTTCAAAGTACTCTTTAGAAAGTTCAATATTTTTAGTGATAAGTTTTAGAATATTTTTTTCAATCATTGCATATAAGTCATCAGTTTTACTATCTTCAACTAATACTTTATTAAATTTCTCTTCAATTGTTTTCTCATCATCTTCACCAATCATTTCAATTGCAGTATTAAGTGCAAGATTTGAAGTTTTTAATAAAGGAATTGCATACTCTAGAATTGCATCTGCATTTAATTCTGGTGAAAATGATTTTCTAAAGTTTTTAGCAAATGTTTTTGAGTAAGCTGCTGCTCTCATTAGCTCATTTGTAATCTTTAAATATGAAACCATCTCTCTTAAATCTTTTGCTTCTGGTGAGTATAAAGCTAAAGTTTTAACTATTAAGTTATCAATCTCATTTGATTTTGTAGATAACTTTTTTAAAGATAGATTTACATCTTTTAACATTGATGGGTCATTCTCTTTTAAAGCAGATAAAGAGATTTTATTTGCGTGAGAAATCTCTTCTCCAATAATAGTTATTTCTTCTTTTATTTTATTAATATTTTCAATATATGGCTTTAACATTATCCGAACCTTCCTGTAATATAATCTTCAGTTTTTTTATTTGATGGATTAACAAAAATAGTTTCTGTTTCATCATACTCAATTAGTTTTCCTAAGTGGAAAAATGCCGTATAATCTGCTACTCTAGCTGCTTGTTGCATATTGTGAGTTACTGTAATAATCGTATATTTCTTTTTTAACTCTAACATTAATGCTTCAATCTTTTCAGTCGAAATAGGGTCAAGAGCTGATGTTGGCTCATCCATTAAAATAACTTCTGGTTTAACTGCAATTGTTCTTGCAATACAAAGTCTTTGTTGTTGTCCACCTGAAAGTGAAGTCCCTGGTTCTTGTAATTTATCTTTTACTTCTTCCCAAAGACCAGCATCTATAAGTGCTTTTTCTACAAGCTCATCACAAGCTTTTCCTTTTTTTACATGACCATGTTTTAAAGGAGCATAAGCTACATTTTCATAAATAGATTTAGGAAATGGATTTGGTTGTTGAAATACCATACCAATCTTTTTTCTAACACTTACTTCATCTACATCTTTATCGTAGATATTCTTTTTATCAATAACAACAGAACCATCAATTTTCACACTTGAGATTAAGTCATTCATTCTATTTAAACATCTTAGGAATGTAGATTTTCCACATCCAGATGGTCCGATTAATGCTGTAATTTTGTTTTCATATAAAGGAACAGTGATATTATGAAGTGCATGATTATCTCCGTACCATAAGTTTAATTCGTTTACATCTATTTTTATACTATTTTTTGACATCTTTTTTATTCCTTCTTACCACTTAACTTCATATTTTTTTCTAAGATAAATTGCTAATGCATTTAGTGAAATTAAAATTGTTAATAACACCATAATACCAGCTGCTGTTTTTTCTATATACATTCTCTCTGGCATACCAGCCCATGTAAATAGCTGTGCAGGCATAACTGTCGCTGCTTCAAATATTGAACCTGGAGAATCAGGGATAAATGCAATCATACCAATGATGATTAATGGAGCAGTTTCACCCATTGCTTGTGCTAAACCAATAATTGAACCAGTTAAAACTCCAGGGAATGCTAATGGTAAAACATGGTCTCTTGTAACTTCAATTTTTGTAAGACCTAATCCATAAGCTGCTTGTCTAATAGAATCTGGAACTGCTCTTAATGCTGCTCTTGAACTTACAATAATAATAGGTAAAGTCATAAGCGCAAGTGTTAATCCCCCAACAAGTGGTGAAGACCTTGGCATACCAAATAGGTTAATAAAAATTGCTAGACCTAAAAGACCAAACAGAATTGATGGAATTGCTGCAAGGTTATTGATATTTACTTCAATTGTTTGAGTAAATTTATTATCATCTGCAAACTCTTCTAGGTATACTGCTGTCATAACCCCAATTGGGAAAGCAACAAGCATTGCAATAATTAATGTTAAAATTGAACCAATAATTGCTGAGTTTAAACCTGCAAACTCTGGTGTTTTTGAGTCACCATTTTTAAAGAAAATTTCATTGAATCTAAGTTCAACCTCTCCATTTGCTTTCATATCATCAATTAAAGCTCTATCTTTTCTTTTTAGCTTGTAGTAGTGACCTTTTAAATATTGGTCAACTTGGTCATCAGCAAGTACCCACATTTTTGTTTTAGTACCTATTAGTTCTGGATTCTTTTCCATTTCCATAGGAAGTGTTCTAAGCCATGCTCTTGATACTATGTTATTGTATTTTCTTTCAATAGCTTTTCTATAGCTCTTTTTAGAGGCTTCACTATAAGTTACTTCTACATTAACGTATGCTTGTTTGAATGCAGGAGTTCCTTTTCCTACAATATCAAAAAGGAAAAATGCTAAAAACGCAATTGAAAAAAGTAAAGATGCAAAAGTAAATCTTTTGAATCTTTTAGAACTTCTATGCCTTTTTGAAAGTGTAGGGTCATAAAATGGATTATCTTTATTCTTATTTTTTCTTTTAATCATAATGTATTCACTTTATATTTTTCTTTGAATTTTCTAATTAGACTTAATGAAATAATATTAAGTACTAAAGTAACAACAAATAGCATAAGACCTAAAGCAAATGCTGAAAGAGTCTCTGGTGAATTAAATTCAAAGTCACCAACAAGAGAGTTTACAATTGTTACTGTAACTGTTGTCATATCTTCTAGTGGATTCCAAGATAAGTTTGGTCTAAGTCCTGCTGCCATTACAACAATCATTGTTTCTCCAATAGCTTTTGAAAAACCAAGGATACAAGCAGAAATGATACCAGGAAGAGCAGAAGGTAATACAATATTTTTAATTGTTTCCCCTTGAGTCATACCAAGACCAAGTGAAGCTTTTCTTTGAGAATCTGGAACTGCTTTAATAACATCATCAGAAAGTGATGAAATAACAGGAATAATCATAATCCCCATTACAACTCCAGATGCTAAAGCTGAGTTGAAAGTTGCTTCAAGTCCTATTGCAGCTGCACCTTTTACAATTAGTGGAGCAACAGTAATTGCTGCAAAGAAACCATATACAACAGTTGGAATACCTGCAAGAACTTCTAATATTGGTTTTAAATATGATCTTGTTTCATGAGAAGCATACTCACTCATAAAAACTGCACTACCAAGTCCAATAGGAATTGCAACAAGCATTGCAATGAATGTAATCATCATTGTTCCAGCAAAAATTGGTATCGCACCAAATTTACTTCCAGTAATACCTGGCGACCACTCTGTTCCTGTTAAGAAGTACCAAAAACTTCTTAATTCAAAGAAGGCTATTGCTTCAAATAGAATTGAAAAAAGAATACCAAAAGTTGTAAGGATTGATATAACAGAAGCTGTAATCAATGCACCTTTAATAAGGTTCTCTTTTAATTCAGTTGATTTGTTTTTAGATTCAAATGAATGCAAATCTACCCTTTATGTTTAAATTTGCGTAATTTTACAAGATATTAGTTACATGCTGGTTACATAAAAATGCATGTACTATAGGGAAGAGGATACTCTTTTGATAGCTTTTTTATTTGTCCTATATTTAGGTTGAATGACTCTTGTGTCGAGCTTTGTGTAAGTTCAATAATAGCTGCTGAAACAGAAAGAAGACTAAAGTTTCTACTTGTTCCAAATCTATCTTTTGATGTCATGTAACCATTATTTATATCTTTTTCACTATAAAGACTTGTTGCACTTAGTCTGAATTCTTCTTGCACATTTTTAATAACATCATAAACATATTCATATTCACTATTTACAAAACCAACAAAAAAGTCATCTCCACCTACATGGGCAACAAAGTTTTCACTTGAGATATTTTTTTGAAGTATTTCTGAGAACATTAAAATTGCACGGTCACCTTGTCTAAAACCATAAGTATCATTAAAGGGTTTAAAGTCATTAAAATCAAAATATACTATTTGAGTATGCTGATTATTTTTAAAAGCAGTAGAGATAAAGTTCTCAATTTGTTTATTCCCTGGTAGCTTTGTAAGGGGGTTTTGATTTTGAGCTATTTCAAGGTTTCTTTTATATGAAAGCGATAAAAGATTATTAAGATTTATAAATCCATAATATCTTGAATCCTTACTTACAAATACACCCCTTGCATCATTTCTCATATTAAAAATTTCTAAGGCTTTATCTATCCCCCAACTAATATCTATCTCTAATACAGGTTTGATGTAGTTTTTTAGTTTTGCTTTAAAAGAGTCATTTTTTGCTAATGATAATCCATATTGTGAATAAGATATCTCTTTAATATCAACTTCATAAATGGCACCTAATATTTTCTTATTATCATCTATAATAGGAACAAAAGTGTTTAATGTATGCTCTTTAAAGTAAACAAATAGTTCATGTAAACTAGCATTTACATTTAAAGGGTCAATTTTATCAATAAAAGACTTATCAATAAAATTTCCTCTAGTTACTCTTCTATCTTTTTTAAAGATATTATCTTTTGAATAGTATTTTTTTATATCTTTAATATTTGTACTTGGTCTTGCTACTAAATACCCTTGGATATAGTCTGCTTTTATCTCTTTACATACATAATACTCTTCTTTAGTTTCAACACCTTCTGCTATAACTTTGATTCCCATTGTGTGAGCCATCTCAACTATCGAGGCACAAAATAGTCTTTTCTTTGCATCTTTATGAATATTTTCAATAAAGAATTTATCTATCTTAATAAAGTTTGTATCAGATAAATATAGCAAGTGAAGTCCAGAGATTCCTGTACCGAAATCATCTAGTGCAATATTATAGTTTTTTGATTTGTATGTACTTACAATATGTTTTATTAGTTGTTGGTCTTCCAATGAACTATGCTCTGTAATTTCAAAACATATGTCATCTTTACTTAACTCTTGTTTTTCAAGAAGTTTAGCAGTCTCTCCAAACTGGAAATCAGGCATTGCAAATAGTCTGTTATCAATGTTGTAAAATAGTTTTAGATTGCTTACTTCAATTTTTTTATATTTTTTAATAGCTTTTTTTCTTAATAACATATCTACTTTATATAGTATTTTCTTATTAGCTAAAGTATCGAAAAAATGGAAAATTGATTCAAACTCAAGTTCTTCAACATTTCTAATCAAAGCTTCAACAGCAAAAATTTTACCTGTATGAGTATTTACGATAGGTTGAAAAGCGAAATCAAGTTTGTCAACATCAATTTTTGCTGACATTGGTTTTACCTTTTTATAAATAGTATTAAATATGAGCTCTTATATTTGTTTGTAAACAGAATAAAAGTTCATAGCTAAAACTATTAAAAGAAGGAGGGACGCCTTCTTTTAATTTGTTAATTAGTAGGGAAAGAAATTAGTGTTTTAAGTCAGCTAATTTAAGTTTTTTAGAACTCATTACTGCTTTTCTAGTATTAGTTCTAGTTTCATCTGGTAAAGAGATTAGTCCGATTTCAGTTAAAATTCCATCAGGTCCAATCATATTTTCAGACATAAACATCTCAACATATTTGTTCATTGCAGGAACTTCTTTTTTATGAGAGTTTTTGATATAGAAGAATAATGATCTTGATACAGGGTATTTACCAGAAGAGATTGCATCTGGAGTTGGAGCTACACCATTGATTGTTGCACCTGCTAATTTATCATCATTTTCAACTAAGAAAGAGAAACCAAAAATACCAAATGCATTTCTGTTTTTATTTAGTTTTTGAACAATAATATTGTCATTTTCTCCTGATGGTACATAAACACCGTCAGTTCTAACTACAGAGTATTTTTTATATTTTTTGTTTGCTTTTTTGTCAGCTTTGTAAAGGTCAGTATAAACAGACATCTTTTTGAATGTTTTTTGCATTACTAACTCTTCAAATGCATCTCTTGTACCAGATGATTTTGGTGGTCCATAAACAATGATTTCTCTATTTGGTAAAGAAGCATCAATATCTGACCATTTTTTGTATGGGTTAGCAATTAATTTTTTTCCATCTTTTGAAGGTACTTCAGCCGCAACTGCTAATGCTAAGTGCTCTCTTGAAATATCAAATGCAGCATTTACTTTAGATTGTGCAAATGCAATTCCATCGTAACCGATAACTGACTCAGTAATATCAGTAACTCCATTTTTTTCACACATAGTGAACTCTTTAGTTTTCATTCTTCTTGATGCGTTAGTGATATCAGGAGTATTTAAATCATTTCCAGCACAAAATAGTTTCATACCACCACCTGAACCAGTTGATTCAACTACAGGAGTTGGGAATTTAGTTGTTGCACCTAATTCTTCAGCAACAGCTGATGAGAAAGGATATACTGTAGATGATCCTACGATTTTGATTTGATCTCTAGCACTTAATGATACAGTAAGTGCAGCACTTGCTAATAAAGCAATTGTAGTTTTCTTTAATGTCATTTTTGTCTCCATATTTTAATTATGATATGGAAGTATAATAGTAGTTGATTACAACTTGGTTACTAAAAGAAAGGTTTTGTGTGGTTATTTATTATAAAGTGAAAACAAATAGGCTTTTATAGCCCATTTGCTTCAATAAGTTTTGCTTGATGATCAGTAATAAGAGGATCAATTACTTCATCTAGAACACCATCATTCATGATTGCATCTAATCTATATAGAGTTAGATTTATTCTATGATCTGATATTCTTCCTTGTGGATAATTATATGTTCTAATTCTTCCACTTCTATCTCCAGTACCAACTTGTTCTTTTCTAGTGGCACCTTCGCTTTCCATTTTTTCTTGCATTTCAAGGTCATAAAGTCTTGCTTTAAGAACTTTCATTGCTCTATCTTTATTTTTGTGTTGAGACTTTTGGTCTTGGTTTGTAACAACAATTCCACTTGGAATATGAGTAATTCTTACAGCAGAGTCTGTAGTATTTACCGATTGTCCACCATTTCCACTTGCTCTCATAACATCAATTTTTAAATCATTTGGGTTGATTTCAATCTCTACATCATCAACTTCGGGCATAACGGCAACAGTAATTGCTGACGTATGGACACGACCCTGTGATTCAGTAGCTGGAACCCTTTGAACTCTGTGTGTACCACCTTCAAATTTTAATTTTGAATATACATGGTCACCTTTAAATAAAGCTACAATTTCCTTGTATCCACCTGCTTCACTTTCACTTTGGTTCATGATTTCAACTTTCCATCCATTGTTTTCTGCATATCTGATATAAGCTCTAAATAGATCGCCAACGAAAATTGCCGCTTCATCTCCACCAGTACCAGCTCTAAGCTCTAGATAGATATTTTTGTCATCATTTGGATCTTTTGGAATCATTAGAAATTTAATTTCTTCTTCAAGCTGTGGCTTTAAAGATTCTAATTCTTTAAGTTCCTCTTTTGCTAGTTCACCAAGTTCTGGATCATCTAACATCATTTTGTTTTCTTCAATATCTTCTACAACTTTGATATACTCTTTTGCTTTATTAACAATTGGTTCTATACTAGATTGTTCTTTAGAAAGCTCAGTCATTCTTTTTATGTCAGAAGTGATATCTGGAGAGATCAATAAATTATTGATCTCTTCATATCTGTCTATAAATGGTTTTAGTTTATCTTGTAGCATATTTGTTAGTATTTATTATATTTATATAGACTCGAATAAAATATTTGAATTTATACTTATATAGCGTTTACTTGTACTTGTAGTCTAGAAACTTTTCTAGCTGCAGTACCTTTCTTTAGGATACCTTTAGATACACAGTGGTGGATGTATTTGTTAGCAGATTTCATTGCTTCAACTGCTTTATCTTTGTCTGCAGCTTCAATTGCAGCTACTACGTCTTTAGTAACATTTTTAATTCTAGTTTTATAGAATCTGTTTCTCTCTGTTCTAACTTTTGTCTGTCTTGCTCTTTTCTCAGCAGATTTGTGATTTGCCATAATTATTTAACCTCTTTGTAAAATTTTAAAGGATAGAATATTATCTAAATAACTTTAAAGTTAGTTTAAATTTAGGAAGATTTAATGAAACTATTTGGAACAGATGGAGTTAGAGGATTAGCAGGTGAGTTTTTAGATGCAATTACTGTATTAAAGCTTGCAAAGGCTGCTGGAATCTACTTTAGAAAGCATTCAACAACAAAAAGAATATTAGTTGGAAAAGATACACGAAGAAGTGGATATATGATTGAAAATGCACTTGTAAGTGGTCTTACTTCAGTAGGTTATGATGTAATTCAAATTGGTCCTATGCCAACTCCTGCAATTGCATACTTAACAGAAAGTATGAGATGTGATGCTGGAATTATGATTTCTGCTTCACATAATCCTTTTGAAGATAATGGTATTAAATTCTTTGATAACCATGGAAATAAATTAAGTACTAACTGTGAAGAGAATATAGAAAAGATTTTCTTTGATGATGAAGTATTAAAAGAGGGTACAGTAACAGGTAAAAATATTGGTTCTTCTAAAAGAATTGATGATGTTATTGGAAGATATATCGTTGCTATTAAAAGTTCTTTCCCAAATGATTTATCATTACAAGGTATGAGAATCGTTCTTGATTGTGCAAATGGTGCAGCCTATAAAGTAGCACCAACAATTTTAGATGAATTAGGTGCTGATGTAATTACATTAAATGATAAACCAAATGGATATAACATTAATGATGGATGTGGAGCTTTATATCCAGCAAATGTAGGAAAGATAGTAAAAGAGTATAGAGCTGATATTGGTATTGCTTTAGATGGTGATGCAGATAGACTTGTAGTTGTAGATGAAGAAGGGGAAGTTGTTGATGGTGACAAACTTCTTGGAGCACTTTGTACTTTCTTAAAAGAAGAGAATACTTTAAAAGGTGAGGCTTGTGTTGCAACTGTTATGTCAAATAAAGCTTTAGAAGACTATTTAAACTCGCATGATTTAGATCTTTTAAGATCAAATGTTGGTGATAAAAATGTTTTAGAACAAATGAAAGAAAGAGGAGTTAATTTTGGTGGTGAACAAAGTGGACATATTATTTTCTCTGATGTTGCTAAAACAGGAGACGGTTTAGCTTCAGCTTTACAGGTTCTTGCATTAATTTTAAGAAAGAAACAAAAAGCAAGTGTAGCTTTAAATCCATTTGAGCTATATCCTCAACTACTTGTAAATCTAAAAGTAAGTGAGAAAAAACCTTTAGATGAGATTGATGGACTAGAAGAGATTTTAGAACCAATTAGAAAAAAAGGTATTAGAGATTTAATTAGATACTCTGGGACTGAAAATAAAATAAGACTTCTTTTAGAAGGTAAAGACAAAAAAGAAGTTGAAGAGTCAATGGCTATATTAAAAGGTTTTATTGAAAAAGTTCTATGAGAAAAGAGTATAAATTATCAATAATTATCTTTATTTGTATATTTGCATTTGACCAGTTTGTTAAATATGCTTTTGTAAACTTTTCTTGGGAAGTTGATGGACCATATATGTCTTTAAAGTTGGCATATAATTACGGTGTAGCTTTTTCAATGTTTGCCTTTTTACAAGAGTATTTAAAATACATTCAACTGTTAATTGCACTTATTGCAACAATTTATTTACTAAAAAACAAAGAAGTTTTTTATAAATATTTTTTACCAATATCAATTCTATATGCCGCAGGTTTATCAAATATCTTAGATAGGTTTACCTATGGGGCAGTAGTGGATTATTTTTATTGGCATTATGGTTTTGAATTTGCAATCTTCAATATAGCAGATGTAATGATTAATATTGCAGTAGCTATCTTAATTTTTATGCAAATTAAAGAAGCAAGAGACGAAAAGAAGAAAGCATCAAAATCGTAAAATTTGGGACTTAAATATTTATTTAGGTATAATCCCCACAAAAATTATTAAAATGGGGTTTTTATGGGTCAGACAATAACAGAAAAAATATTTAGTGAACACGTAGGAAGAGAGGTTTACGCAGGAGAAATTGTAAGAAGTCCAATTGATATGGTAATTGGAAATGATATTACAACTCCTATTTCTATTAGAGCGTTTGAAGAAGGAGGATTTAAAGAGTTAGCAAATCCAGATGGTTTTGCAATCGTATTAGATCACTTTATCCCTGCAAAAGATATTGCATCTGCAAACCAAGCAAAAATCTCTAGAGATTTTGCAATGAAACATGACTTAAAACACTTCTTCGATGAAAAAGATATGGGTATTGAGCATGCTTTATTACCAGAAAAAGGTTTAGTTTTACCAGGTGACGTAATCATTGGTGCAGATTCACACACATGTACACACGGTGGTTTAGGAGCATTCTCAACTGGTATGGGAAGTACTGATATTTCATTTGGAATGATTACAGGTGGTAACTGGTTTAAAGTTCCTGAATCAATTAAAGTTGTAATGACTGGAAAACCAAGTGAATATGTATCTGGAAAAGATATCATCTTAGAAGTTATTAGAATGTTAGGTGTTGATGGAGCTTTATATCAAACTTTAGAGTTTACTGGTGATACAGTACAATATTTAACTATGGACGATAGATTCTCTATTTGTAATATGGCTATTGAAGCAGGTGCTAAAAATGGTATTTTTGCTTATGATGAAGTTACAGAAGAGTTCTTAAAGAAAACAGCAGAATTAAATGATGGTTTAAGAGCTGAACCAAAAATTCATTATTCTGATGAAGATGCAAACTATACTAAGGTTCTTGAAATTGATGTTGCAAATTTAGAACCAGTAATTGCATATCCATTCTTACCAGATAATGGACACTCAGTTTCTCAAGCAGTTGCAGATGAAATTAGAGTTGACCAAGTATTTATAGGTTCATGTACAAATGGTAGATTATCTGACTTTAAAGTAGCTGCTGAAATTATGGAAGGCAAAAAAGTTGCTAGACATGTAAGAATGATTTTAACTCCTGGAACTCAAAAGATTCTTAGAGATGCTACAAAAGCAGGATATATTGACACTTTAGTTGATGCTGGTGCAGTTGTATCAAATCCAACTTGTGGAGCATGTTTAGGTGGATATATGGGAATCTTAGGTGATGATGAAGTTTGTATTTCTACAACTAATAGAAACTTTGTTGGAAGAATGGGTTCTAGATCTTCTAAAATTTATTTAGCAAATAGTGCCGTTGCAGCTGCAAGTGCAATCTCTGGATATATAACTGACCCAAGAGGTTTATAATGACTACTCCACCACTAGAAGATATCCCTTGTGTTATTCTTTGTGGTGGTAAAAGCTCAAGAATGGGAGAAGATAAATCTCTTCTTCCTTTTTCTTCTTCAAATACTCTTACACAATATCAATACGAAAAATTAAAAAAACTATTTAAAAAAGTATATCTATCTTCAAAGGTCGACAAGTTTGATTTTATCTCAAAAGATGAACTACTTCTTGATAAGGCAGAAGTATACTCTCCTATAGCTGCTTTACACTCAATATTTACAAAAATAAACAGCAATAAAGTATTTATAATAACTGTTGATACTCCATTAGTGAAACTTGAATCAATAAATAGAATAATTAGTGAATCTAATGATTATGATATAGCAGTTGCAAAGACAACAAGGGTTCATAACCTTTGTGGAGTTTTTAAAAAAGATAAACTTTTATCTTTAACAAATAAAATGTTAGAAGAAGACTTTCATAAAGTAGGTTACCTATTACAGCAAGTTTCAACTCATTATGTTGAGTTTTCTTTAGAAGATGAATTTATAAATTTAAATGAAAAAGAAGAGTATAAACGAGCTTTATCAATTATAAGTAAGGATAATAATAGTTATTAAACTTTTCAGAAAGTTATAAGTTATGTATTATAAGTTTTTTGATATCCTTACATATAAATTTTACTTATACTAAGGATATTAGAATGTCTAATAATAATGAGTTAAAAGAAGCCCTAGCTTTAGTTGATAAAGAACTAAAAAACAAGGGACTTTCAAGAAGAGATGCCTTAAAGGTTGCAGGATTAGGTTCAGCAACTTTCTTAATGGGAAATACAGAAGTTGAAGCTGCTACTGTTGCAAAAGCAAGTGATATAAAAGCAAAAATACTAATCATTGGTGGAGGACTTGCAGGTATTTCTACTGCTGCAAGATTATCAAATAGTTTATCAAATCCTGATATTACAGTTATTGAACCAAATCCAAAATCTGTTTCATATCAACCTGGAAATACTTTAATTGCTGCTGGTGTATATACAAAAGATGATATTATGTATGACACTAAAGATTTTGTGCCAAGTGGTGTAAAAGTTATTAAAGACAAAGCAATTGAGTTTGACCCAGAGAACAACAAAGTAAAAACACAAAACGGTGAAACTTTTGATTATGACTATTTAATTGTAGCAGCTGGTTTAAAACTTGACTTTGGAAAAATTCAAGGTTTAGAAGACATAGGAGAGCTAACAAGTTTAGGAGATGCTTCTAAACTTACTTCAAAACTTAAAAACTCAGGTGTTTGTTCTATCTATTCTACTGATGGAGCAGTAGCTACTTGGGAAAATATGCAAAAACTTATTCAAGATGCAAAAGCTGGTAAAAATGTAGAAGCTGTATTTACTCACCCAAATACACCAATTAAATGTGGTGGAGCTCCAAAGAAAATCATGTATCTTACTAATTCAAGATTAGAAGAAGTAGGGGCTAGAAAAAATGCGAACTTAACTTTCTTCCCAAATGGTGGAAGCATGTTTGGAGTAAAAGAGTATCATGAGGCAATCTTAGAACAGTTTAAAGCTAGAGATTTTAAATGGCATTACAATCACAATTTAATAGGTGTTGATTTAGAGAAAAAAATAGCAACATTTGATAATTTCTGGGATGAAAAAGGTGAGTATGACCCTGATTTAGAAGAGTATGATATTGTAACTAAACATAAGAATGTAGAAGTTCCATATGACTTTTTACATATTACTCCACCAATGAAAGCACCAGATGAAATTGGTAACTCTCCTATTGGTTCAGGTAAAGGTTGGATTCCAGTTAATAAAGAGACACTACAACATGTAAAATATGACAATATTTTCTCATTAGGTGATATTGCAGCAGTTCCAATGGGAAAAACAGGTGGAAGTGTTAGAAAACAATATAAAGTATTAGTTGACAATATCATTTCAAGTATGGAAGGAAAAGCTTTAACTGCAAAATATGATGGATATACCGTTTGTCCTTTAATTACAGATATTGGAAAAGTAATGCTTGCTGAGTTTGATTGGAGCAAAAAACCAGTGCCTTCATTCCCTCTTGACCCAACAGTGGAAAGATATGTTTGGTGGTTGTTAAAAGTATATATGCTTAAACCAATGACTCAATATGGAATGTTATCAGGTCGAGCATAAAAATGAAGAGAGAGCTTTTATATTTAGGTTTAATATTTGTTGTTTTATCACTTATTATTCACTATAAAGAGTTTCTTTCTTTTCCTTTAGAACATATACAAAACTTACAAGATGCAGGAGCTTACGGATTTGGCTTTTTGCATCCTTTTCTTTTTACATTATTAGTATATATAATATTACTAATACCAAGAATAATAATTAAGATAATTAATAAACTAACAACTAAATACAACTAATATAACTAAAAATTATACTTTATATAATAAAATATAATTTTTATAAAATACCATAAAATCGTACCACTTAACAAATTATAGAGAAAATCAATAAATAAATAATAAAAATTAAAAAAAGTGAACATCTATTCAAAAACATTAATATAATTAATAATAAACATTATATAATAATTACATATTCATTGAAGGAGATGGTAATGGATAATAGAGATTTACTTAATGAGTTTGAAAAAGAACTTATTAAAAAAGGTATATCAAGAAGGGATGCTTTAAAGTTAATGGGACTTGGTGCAGCGAGTACTGCAATGTTAAATCCTATTGAAACTAAAGCTTCTGAAGCAAAAGCTAGTGATGTAAAAGCAAAAATTGTAATAGTTGGTGGAGGACTTGCAGGTATTTCTACTGCTGCAAGATTAATTAACTCTTTAAGTAATCCAGATGTTACAGTTATTGAACCAAGTGATGTATCAGTTTCATATCAACCAGGAAACACTTTTATTGGTGCAGGTGTATATGAAAAAAAAGATGTAATGTATGAACTAAAAGACTTTTTTCCACAAGGTGCTAAACTAATCAAAGATAAAGCCGTAGAGTTTGATCCTGATAATAATAGTTTAACTATTTCAAGTGGTGAAAAAATCTCATATGATTATCTAGTAATTGCAGCTGGACTAACTTTAGATTTTGGGAAAATCAAAGGGTTAGAAGAGTTAGGTGATACATATACTATGGATGAAAGAAGTAAAATCAAAGAGTTATTTGATGGAACAGGTGTTAGTACAGTATATAATACTGATGCTGCTGTTTATACTTGGAAAAATATGCAAGCAACAATTGAAGAGGCTAAAAAAGGCAAAAAGTTAAATGCTATTTTCTCTCATCCTGATACGGCAATTAAATGTGGTGGAGCTCCTAAAAAAATGATGTATTTAATGGATACAAGACTAAATGAAGCAGGAAAAGATGTTAGAGCAAATGTAGATATGACATTTTATCCAAACTCTACAAAGCTGTTTTCTGTAAAAGAGTATGCTGATGCAATTAAAAAGCAATATGAAGCAAGAGATATGAAATGGAAGTTTGCTCATAATTTAAAAGCTGTAGATATTAAAAATAAAGTTGCAACATTTGAACACTATTGGGATGAAAAAGGTGAATATGATGCTGATTTAGGAGAGTATGATTTAGTAAGAAAAACTAAAATGGTTGATGTAGATTATGATTTCTTACATGTGGCACCTCCAATGAAAGCCCCAGATGAGATAGGTAACTCTCCTGTAGGTTCAGGTAAAGGTTGGGTTCCTGTAAATAAAGAGACATTACAGCATGTTAAATATGATAACATCTTCTCTTTAGGTGATATTGCCGCTATTCCATTAGGAAAAACTGGTGGAAGTGTTAGAAAACAATATAAAGTAGCTGTTGATAATATAATCTCTGCAATGGAAGGTAAACCTTTAAGTGCTAAATATGATGGGTACACAGTATGTCCTATTATTACAGGAATTGGAACAGTTATGTTAGCTGAGTTTGATTGGAGTATGAAGCCCACTCCATCGTTCCCACTAGACCCAACACAAGAGAGATATATTTGGTGGTTATTAAAAGCATATATTTTAAAACCAATGACTCAGTACGGAATGTTATCAGGTAGAGTTTAATAAAAAAAGGAGAAGACAATGAAAGCAAAAAATTTATTAAAAAGTTTAGTTATTGTAGGTTTATTAACAAGTGGTGCCCTAGCAAATGACCCAGGGAACTTAACAAAACCAAGTCCTAAAGTTCAAAGTATGATTAGCAAGTTCAAACTAGAAGTTGTTGATTATAACTACACTAAATCAAAGATTGGTAAGGGGACTCATAACAGTGCAAAAGCTGTTTTAGTAGATGCAAGACCAAATAAGAAATTTAAAGTTGGAACTATTCCTTCGGCAATCAATATCCCTGATACTGATTATGAAAAGTATATAGGACAATTAAAAGATACACCTAAAAACAAAGAGATTTTAGTATTTTGTGGTGGATGGAAATGTGGTAAATCTCCAAAAGTAGCTAATATGCTTAAAAAAGATGGATTTACTAATGTAAAACTTTACCAAGCAGGGGAACCTGAGTGGTCAAAGAAAAACTATAAAGAAGTTGATTTAGTAGTAGTAAAAGCAGCACAAGCAAATAATAGTGCAGTAATTATTGATGCAAGACCATATAAAATGTTTTTAAAAGAGACAATTGCTGGTTCTGTTGCTATTCCTGATACAAAAGTTGATGAGTTAAAAGGAAGATTTCCAGTTCATCAAAATGAAAAAATTATTGCATTTTGTGGTGGATATAAATGTGCAAAATCACATAATGTAGCTAATAAACTTATCTCTATGGGATATAGAGATGTAAATGTATTTGCAGGTGGACTTCCTGAGTGGAAAAAATCTGGATTAAGTACAACTAAAAGTGCAGGTGAGACTGTTGCTAAAAAAGCGCCAAGTAAACCAACAATGAGCAAAAATGGTGCTAAACTTGGATTAGATGAGGGTAGTATTGATGGTGAGTGGTTAAATGCACTTATCAAAGAAGATAAAGTACCAGCATTTATTCAAATTGTTGATGTGACTGATCCAAGTGAGTTTAAAAATGGTCATATTAAAGGGGCTATTAATATTCCTGCAGAAAAACTAAGTGCAAAAGAGTTAGAAGCAAAATTACCAAAAGGTAAAACTATTGTGTTTAATTGTACAGCAGGTGGTAGATCAATTGAAGCATGGACAAAATTAAAAGAAGCAAAACTTGATATAAGTGAAGTTTTCTATTTTGATGCAAATGTTGATTGTAAAGGTAATAAGTGTAAAATTGAAGTAAATGAGGCTTTAGGTATTTAATCCTAAGCTTCTTTATTTTAGGCATAAAAAAAGGCAGAAGAGTTAATCTTCTGCCTTTTTTATTTATAGCAAATTTATTAATTATGCTGCTAATGCTTCTTTTGCTTTTACAACTAATGCTGCAAATGCTTCTGCATCATTCATAGCAAAGTCTGCTAGGATTTTTCTATCTAACTCAATGTTAGCTAATTTTAATCCATTCATGAATCTTGAGTAGTTAATATCATTTAATCTACAAGCAGCGTTGATTCTTACGATCCAAAGCTTTCTAATATCTCTTTTCTTTTGTCTTCTATCTCTATAAGCATATACTAAAGAGTGTTCTAATTGCTCTTTTGCTTTTCTAAAGTGTTTTCTTCTTCCTGAGAAAAATCCTCTAGCTTGCTTTAAAACTTTTTTATGTCTTCTTCTTCTAACTACACCAGTTTTTACTCTAGGCATATTTTTCCTTTCTTTACTCTATTTTTTAATAGGTGTCGATTTTATAATCGAACTTGTCCACTTATGTGGAGGGACTATATAATTAACTTTAAAAGTTAATTATGCTTGGCATAACATTCTTTTAACTCTAGTTGCATCAGTTGCAGCTACAGTTTGAGGTCCTCTAAGAGCTCTTTTTCTTTTTTGACTCATTTTAGTTAAGATGTGGCTTCTGAAAGCTGATCCTCTTTTAATAGAACCATTCTTTTTCACTTTAAATCTCTTTAAAGCCCCACTGTTTGATTTCATCTTTGGCATCGTACAGTTCCTTTCTAATAAATTTGCATTTTCATAAGTAATGAAAAAGTTCGAGATTTTACTTAAAATTAGCTTTAATTAAGATTAAATAGTATAAAAGGAGCGCAGAGGGAGTAGCTCCTCTGCATAGAAATTTTTTGGAGATTGGTTTTTAAGATTGTGTATATTTATTATTTTCTATTTTCTTTAGGAAGAACCATCATATTAACAAATCTTCCTTCTTGTTTAGGAGCAGCATCTCTTACTCCATACTCTTCAAGCATAGGCCATACTCTTTCAAGTACGTCTGCACCAGCTTCTGGATGAGCCATCTCTCTACCTTTTAAGAATACTCTACATTTAACATGGTATCCTTTTTCTAAGAATTCAATAGCATGTTTAACTTTATAGTTAATATCATTTTCTGCAATTTTAACAGAGAACTTTACTTCTTTTACTACAATTACTTTTTGCTTTTTCTTAGCTTCTTTTTTCTTTTTCTCTTGTTGGTATTTAAATTTACCGTAATCCATAATTTTAGCAACAGGTGGTTTTGCATCTGGTGCAATTAGAACTAAATCTAGTCCTAAATCATCAGCAGTGTTTTGTGCATCTCTAGTTGATATTATTCCATAATTTGTACCATCATCTCCTGTACATCTAACTTCTGAACATCTGATGTCCTCATTCATAATTGCTTCTGGCTTTTTATTTTGTCTACTCAAATTTTACTCCCTGATTTAATTTCATTTAACATATTAATAAATTCATTTTTGCTCATGTTTGACTGTTCTCTATTTCTTCTATCTCTTAGTGCAACAGTCTCATTTGCTACCTCTTCATCTCCAACAACAATAATCATTGGAACTCTTTGCTTTTCAGCCATTCTAATTCTTTTATTTAATGATTCATTCATATCAAATATTTTTGAATCAATTTCATTATATAAAAGCTCTTTTTGTAATGATTTTGCATACTCAACGTGAGTATCTGCAATTGGTACAAAAATAACTTGTGTTGGTGCAATTACAAATGGGAACTCACCAGCACAGTGTTCAGTTAAAATTCCAACAAATCTTTCAAATGAACCAAGAATTGCTCTGTGAATCATAACTGGTTGTTCTTTTTCACCCTTATCATTTACATACTCGATATTAAATCTACTTGGTAAGTTCATGTCCACTTGAACAGTACCACATTGCCATTTTCTTCCAATAGCATCTGTGATTTTAATATCAATTTTTGGACCATAGAATGCTCCTCCACCTTCATCAATTCCATAAGGTAGGTTTTCTGAATCTAGTGCGTCCATGATACCTTTTGTTGTTGCTTCCCAGAATGCATCATCACCAATTGCTTTTTTAGGTTTAGTAGATACTTCCATCTCATATTTAAAATCAAATAGTTTCATTAATGAATCAACGAATTCTAAAACCTCAATGATTACATCTTTAATTTGATCTTTTGTACAGAAGATGTGTGCATCATCTTGTGTGAATTCTCTAACTCTAAATAGTCCATGCATAGCACCAGACATTTCATGTCTATGAACAACACCATATTCAAAAAGTTTAAGAGGTAAATCTTTATATGAAACTAAATCATTTCTAAAGATTTGAATATGACCAACACAGTTCATTGGTTTAATACCATACTCTTGCTCATCAATTTCAGTAAAGTACATATTCTCTTTATAGTTGTCATAGTGACCAGAGATTTTCCACATGTCTGCTTTTAACATCTCTGGACCACGTACTGGCTCATAACCTCTAATTCTATGTGCTTTATATAAAAGATGCTCTAATTTACTTCTTAGTTTTGCTCCATTTGGTAGCCATAATGGAAGTCCTGCTCCAATATCTTCACTAAACGTAAATAGTTCTAATTCTGTTCCTAGTTTTCTATGATCTCTTTTTTTAGCTTCTTCAAGCATTCTTACGTAATCATGTAACTCTTTTTTATCAAAGAACGCGATACCATAGATTCTAGTAATCATTTCATTTTCTTCATCACCACCTAAGTATGCACCTGCAACTCTTGTAAGTTTGAAGCTTCTAATCATTCTTGTATTAGGTACGTGTGGTCCTCTACATAGGTCTTCAAATTCACCTTGTTTATATAGAGTTAAAGTATCATCTGTAATGTTAGAAAGAACTGCTTGTTTTAATTCATCATTTGCAAATTTAGCTTGAATTTCTTCTCTAGATGCTTCATATCTCTCAATTGGAAGTTTAGCATTTGCTAACTCTTTCATCTTTTTTTCAATCTTTGGAAGATCTTCTTCAGAGATTTTTTCTTCGGTTTTAAAGTCGTAGTAAAAACCTTCTTTTACTACAGGTCCTACGAAGAATTTCGCATCTGGGTATAGTTCTTTAATAGCTTGTGCCATTAAGTGAGCACATGAATGTCTTAGTATCTCAAGAGATTCAGGAGAGTTGTCAGCTTTAATCTCATCTCCACTTAAGTTTAAAGCCTCCGCTGTTTGAAGGTCGAATATCTGTCCTTCTTTTAATATACCAATCGGTTCCAATAAATTCCTTTTTTCCTTAAAAGTTTTTAAAATTCTTATATTTTATCTTAATTGCTCTTAAATTTAATCTTAACAGAGAGTTTTAACAAAAAATTGATAAAATAGTGTATGATTTTAAACCTTTCTAAAATAAAAACAGAAGCCTTACTACTATTTTGTAAAGATTTGATTCTTTCTTATAAAGATAAAGAAGACAGTTTCTTCAATATTGACAAAGAAACAGTTAAATATATTAATACTATCTCAGAAGAGATACTAACTCAAATAAATAATGTAACCTTTCCAACAGAACACTATTTAAAAAATAAAAAACACTATAGGATTTCTGCTGTTTTAAAAGCATATGATTTTATAAATAACTCATTAACTAAAGAGTTTGAAAAAATAGAAGAATCAAAAAGAGTTTTTAATCCTTCAATGTTATATTTTTCTATGCTTGCAGTTTGGTTTAAAGAGCTTGACAAAGAGAGTCGTTCAAAAGAGTATATCTATTTTACTATCTATCCTTATGCAAATGTGTATGACAAACTTCTTATAAATATCAAAGATGAAAACTTTAAAAAAATCAATATTATGATGCTAGAGCTTGCAGAAACAATAATTTACAATTACAACTCAATATCTTTTAATAAGTAAAACTTATAAAACTTTTATAAGTAAAATTAATCTTATCTTATGTATAATTCTCCAAAATTAAGTAAAAGGAGAATTATGAAGGCGTTAGTATTTAAACTACTTGCACTTTTAACATTAGTTTCTGTAGCTCAAGCACAGGATTTAAAAATAATTAAATTTTCAGAAGCAAAAAAACTTTTTGAAAATAAAGAGGCTCTATTTTTAGATGCTAGAGGAGAGAAACTTTTTAAAAGAGGAACTATCTTAGGAAGTTTAAACTTACCAGTAAATAGATTTCAAAAGAGTATTGCATTTTTACCAAATGAAAAAAATGCAAAAGTAGTATCATTTTGTAATGGGTTTAAATGTGAAAAATCAGATGAGCTAGCACATCTTTTACAAAAAGCAGGATATACAAATGTTTTAGTATATAAAGGTGGTTATCCAGAGTGGAAAGAAAAATCTATGCCACTTATGGCTTTAAAAACTGAAACAACTGAACCAAAGGTAGAAGAAGCAAAAGGCCAAAAGTATCAAGCTAAGGGAACAACTATTTATCTTGGACAAGATAAAGGAATGATTGATCAGTTTTGGTTTGAAAAAGTTGTTTTAAATGATTTACCTAAAAATGTACAATTAGTTGATATTAGAAAAGAAAAAGATTTTAAAGAAGGTCATATCAAGGGTGCTGTAAATGCAACTTGGGATTCAAAAACTGAAAAGATTGATATCTCTAAAATATCTGATGATAAGATTATTGTATTTTATTGTAATACAGGAATGCAATCAGCAGAGGCTGCATTGAGTTTAAAGAACAGAGTAGGAAAAGATGTTTTCTATTTTGATGCTAATGTAACTTGTGAGAAAAACAACTGTAAAGTTGAAGCAAATGAGAATCTATAAGAGGGATTAACCTCTTATAGTAAAGTGATTAACAAGAAGGAACGTTTCCTGAATCATTAGCATACTCATATGAGAAATCATAAAGATGAGGAACCCATGAATCTTTAATATCAGATTCTTTTACATCTGGACAAATTACCATCATCTCTTGTTTAAAGTTTCCAGCTTCATTGATTGAAGACCATTCACCTTGAGAATGTTTTGCTGCAAACTTAGCACCATTAAATCCACATTTAGATTTAAACTTCTTAATAAAAATCTTTTGACCTTTTCTTGCATCAGCTGAAGCAGTTGTTGAAGCAACACCTAATAATAGAACAGCAGCCATTGTAAGCTTAAGTAACTTTGTCATTATTTATCTCCTAATTAATATTTTGGTATTATTATATCAAAGATAAATAAAAATAATACTTACATAAGTATAAGAAAAAGTGATAAATATTGAAATACTATATTCTAAAAGAGATTACAAAATACCTACAAGAAAAAGCCCAAGTTATAAAACATATAAGTAGAATTGATAACAATCTAATTATAATTGAATTTAATAATAAAAACCAAATATATTTTGATATGAGTAAAGGAAAAAGTTATATTTACAAAAAAAGAGGAGAAAAAGCTTCTAAAAAAGATTTCAATGCACCTTTTGATGTAGTACTTCAAAAAAGATTTATTAATTCAAGAATTGAGAATCTTGAGATTTATAATGATGATAAAATTATAAATATAAAAGTTAACTCTTCATCTTCATATAAAAAACTAACAACAATTTTACAGTTAGAGTTTACAGGAAAACATACTAATGCAATTATTTTAGATGAAGATAGAACTATACTAGAAGCTTTAAGACATATAGATGAATTTGCTTCAAGTAGAGTAGTAAAGGTAGGAATAAAACTTGACGAAGTTCCAAAACAAGATTTTATACCTAAAATAGAAAAGCTTGAAAATGTAGAAGAGTATCTATATAAAGTATATGAAGAGATAGAGAATAATAACCTTGAAAATCATAGACGTCAAAAAGTAAGTCAAGTAAATAAAAAGTTAAAAAAACTACAAAAAACTTTGGATAATTTACCTAAAAAAGAGGACTTAGAAGAAGAATCAAACTCTTTATATGAAAAAGCAAACTTGATTCTTGCAAATCTACATACAATAAAACCATATCAAGAGGTATTAAAAGCATATAATTATGAAGGAAAAGAGGTAGAAATAAAACTTGATACAAGATATTTGGCTTCTAAGTATTCAAATGATTTATTTAAAAAAGCAAAACGAGCGAAACAAAAAGCAAACAATATAAAAATAGAGAAATCAAATTTAGAAGAGAAAGTTGAATTCCTTAAAAGACTTATAAATAATATTAACTCTTGTAAAACAATTGATGAAATAGAGTTTTTACTTCCAAAGAAACAAAGGAATCAAGCCAAAACAAAAAAGAGTCAAAACTATGAAAGCTTCTTTTATGAGGGATATAAAATTATGCTTGGAACAAATGAGAGAGAAAATATATATTTATTAGAAAATTCAAAAGCAAGTGATTTTTGGTTTCATTTAAAAGATGCTCCCTCTTCTCATGTGATAGTTCAAAATAGTAAAAAGACAATACCTGAAAATGTGATAGAAAAAGCAGCAAAAATATGTGCGCAATTTTCAAGTGATTTTGAAGGAACTTATGCTGTTGATTATACTCAAAGAAGAAATGTAAAGATACAACATGGAGCAAATGTTTTATATAACCCCTATACAACAATAAGTGTAAAAATATAAAAAAGTAGAGATTTAAAAAAATAAAAAAATGAGTCAGTTGTGAGACATTTTTATTGTAAAATCAGAACTTTAATTATAAATAAGGAGAAAGAATGAAAAAAACATCTTTGATTACAGGGCTAATTTTAGCTTTTCTTTTGATGTTATCTGGTTGTAAGAGTACAACAGTTCAAAATATTGACAATAGTGGTTATATAAGTGGTTCTAAGGTAACAACTAAGAAAGTTGAAAGAGCTATTCAAAAAGGTGCTATGAGAAAAGGTTGGGTTACTAAAAGAATTAAAACTGGACTTTTAGAAGCTAAAAATAATGTAAGAGGAAAACACCTTGTTGTAGTAAATATTGCATATGATAGAAAAGGTTATAAAATCTCTTATAAAGATAGTAGAAATATGAATTATGATGCTGGTTCAAATACAATTCATAAAAACTATAATAAATGGATTGCAAACTTAGAGAGAAATATTAACTATGAATTATCACAAATTGGTGTAATGGGGAATACTAGTGCAACTAGAAAAGTAACTAATATTGAACCAAAAAGTTCTACGGCATCTACTAAAAACTATAAAAAAGCAGATAGTAGTGCAATTAGTGGAAAAACAATATATATTAGAAATATAACTCCTTATTCTTCAGGAAATAGAATAGCAGAAAATATTAAAGCTGAGTGTACAATCAATGAGCAATTAGCAACATTTATAAAGAAATTTGCTCAAGAACAAGGTTTAAAAGTAGAGTATAAAAATAAACCTTCTTCTAAAGATTTATTCTTAGATGTTAAAATCGTAGATGCAATTAGCCAAGGTGGAGCATTTAGAGGTCATAGCAAATTTACTTCTATTGAAGGAAGACTTGTAAAAGGAAATAAAAGTTATGGTTCTTTTAAAGCAGCAAGAGTTTCTGGTGGTGGATTCTGGGGAGCTTATAAAGGTTCTTGTGCAGTATTAGGAAGAACAGTTGAAGCTTTAGGAAAAGATGTTGCTCTTTGGTTATATAGTCCAATGGATAATGCAAGATTAGGTGATACTGGATATATAAGATAGAACTAAAATACAGAGAAATTTTCTCTGTATTTTTAGGGAAATTATATATTAAATAATTGTTGGATATAATTTAATATAATAATATATTAGGTTTTATTTTGGATATTAAAAAAGTATTAGTTATATCGTACTCTCAAACAGGACAATTAACTCAATTAACAGAATCAGTTTTAGCCCCTTTAGAGGCAGATACAAATGTAGAAGTGGTTTATAAAAAAATTGAACCACTAAAACCATATCCTTTTCCATGGGATTTTATGACTTTTATGGATTGTTTTCCAGAATCAATATATTTAGACCCTCCAGAAATTAAAGAGATAGAAGATGATGACAATGATTATGATTTAGTAATCTTACCTTATCAAGTTTGGTTTTTATCTCCATCTTTACCTATTACAGCTTTCTTAAAAAGTGATTATGCAAAAAGAAAGTTAAAAGGCAAGCCAGTTATTACTTTAATTGGTTGTAGAAATATGTGGGTTATGGCACAAGAAAAATTAAAACAAATGCTTAATGACGTTGAAGCTAAACTTATTGATAATATAGTTTTAATTGACCAAGGAAACTCTTTTGCAACATTTGTTACAACACCAAGATGGATGTTAACAGGAAAAAGAGATTCATTATGGGGAGTTTTCCCTGAAGCAGGAATCTCAAAACAAGATATAAAAGAGGCTTCAAGATTTGGTAAAGCAATAAGTCATGCATTAGCAAATGATGAAGAGAAAAAACAAGAATCTATTTGCCATGGATTAAATGCAGTTACAATAGATGAAAAACTAATTAAAAGTGAACAAATAGCAACTAAAAGTTTTATGATTTGGGGAAAACTTATTAGAAAAGTTGGAAAACAAGGTGACCCTAAAAGAAAACCTATAGTTATGCTTTATGTAGTTTTTTTACTTTTGATTATTTTAACAATTGTTCCAATAAATATGTTGGTTCAAACAATAATTAGAAAAGTTAATAAAGAGAAAATATTAAAACAAAAAGAGATTTTTGAAGCACCGTCGGGAAGTGCAAAAGATAGAATGAAGGATTTTTTATAAGATGAGTAAAGTTTATATAAACAATATACAAAAGTTTATGCCAAATGATGCAGTTACAAATGAAGAAATAGAAGACTACTTAGGTTATATTGGTGGAAAGAAATCAAAAGCTAAAAAAGTAGTACTTCGAAGTAATGGAATTAAAAGTAGATATTATGTTTTAGAAAAAGGAACTGAAAAAGCTCTTTTTTCAAATGCTCAAATTACAGCTAATGCAATCAAAAAATTAGAGAATGAAAAGTTCTCTTTAGATAGTGTTGATTGTCTTTCATGTGGAACAACAACTCCAGATCAACTTATGCCAAACCATACTTTAATGGTACAAGGTGAATTAGGTTTAACAGAGATTGAGACATTAAGTGCTTCAGGTATTTGTTTAAGTGGAATAAATGCTTTAAAATATGCTTACTATGGAATTAAATGTGGAGATTTAGAAAATGTTGTATCAACAGGTTCAGAAGTTGTTTCTCCAACATTAAGTGCTAAAAACTTTAAAACAGAATCTGACCATAAAGCAGTAGAACAAAATCCAGGAATTGCCTTTGAAAAAGATTTTTTAAGATGGATGCTTTCAGATGGTGCAGGAGCGATGCTTTTACAAAATAAACCAAATGAAGAGGGTTTATCTTTAAAAATTGATTGGATAGATATTTTATCTTATGCGGGTGAAATGCCAACTTGTATGTATAGTGGTTGTGAAGTTAAAGGCGATGAGGTAAAAGGTTTTAGAACATTTACTCAAGAAGAGATAATGGAAAAATCTTTACTTACAATTGCCCAAGATGTAAAACTTTTAAATGAAAATATCATTGAATATACAGTTACAAAACCTATTGAAAAGATAGCTAAAAAAAGAGATTTAAAAGAAGAAGAGATATCTTACTTTTTACCTCACTACTCTTCAACATTCTTTAGGGATAAAGTATATGAAGGAATGAAAAAAGGTGGTTTAGAAGTTCCTTTTGAAAAGTGGTTTACTAACCTTACAAAATGTGGAAATACTGGTTCTGCATCAATTTATATTATGCTTGAAGAGTTATTTAATTCAAATAAATTATCAAAGGGTGAAAAAATTCTTTGTTATATTCCAGAAAGTGGGAGATTTTCTACATCATTTATGATGTTAGAAGTAGTATAAATGGAAAAAATTGAAGTTCCACAAGAAGAGAATAAAACCTTAGATGGAATAAAGAAGGTTATGTATACAACTGACAATGATGGTGAATTTAAAACAGCCAACTATGGAAGCTCTGTTGAAGAGTTTGCTACACAAGTTGCAGTAGAAGAGTATGAAGTTTTAAAACAAGAGAGCTTAGAGAATATAAAAAAAGGTCTTAGCTCTCCTATTGAGTACTTTATGTTTGAAAATAGAATGGATTTACCAACATTAGCAAGTGTTGTGGGGATGTTTCAATTTAGAGTAAAAAGACATCTAAAAATGAATAACTTCAAAAAACTAAATGACAAAGTTTTGTCAAAATATGCCGAAGCATTTAATATTAAAATAGAAGAGTTAAAGGATTTTAAAGTATGAGTGAAAAGTTTGAACATTCACAATTTGCACACTGTGAGAGTGGAGTTGTTTCGACTTTATTAACTCATTATGGTTTAAAACTTAGTGAGCCAATGGTTTTTGGACTTACTAGCTCTTTATCTTTTGTTTTTCTTCCAATAATCAAACTTAATAATATGCCTTTAATTGCATATAGAGAACTTCCTAAAAACATAATCAATAAAGTTTCAAAAGTTCTTGGAATAGATATTGTTAAAAAAACATATAAAAATGGTGTTGAAGCAAATAATGATTTAACAAAATTTGTTGAAGATAAACAATTAGTTGGTCTTCAGACATCTGTTTTTTATCTTCCATATTTTCCAAAGGATATGAGGTTTCACTTTAATGCACACAATCTTTTAGTTTATGGAAAAGAAGGAAGTGATTACAAAATCTCTGACCCTGTTTTTGAAGAGGCTGTTTTATGTGATGAAAAAGAGCTTACGAGAGCAAGATTTGCAAAGGGAGTATTTGCTCCAAAGGGCTTTATGTATTATCCTAAAAATATTCCAACCAATCTTGATTTTTTCTCAATTGTTAAAAAAGCTATAAAGAAAAATGCTAAATCAATGTTAACTCCTTTTCCATATGCAGGAGTAAAAGGAATGAGAACTTTAGCAAAGAAAATATCAAAACTAAATCCTAATTCTGACCCTAGATATTTAAAAAATTATTTAACGCATATTGTTAGAATGCAAGAAGAGATAGGAACTGGAGGTGGAGGCTTTAGGTTTTTATATGCTGCATTTTTAAAAGAAGTGAAAAAGTATGATTTAGATAATGAACTATTAGATGAAGCATCTTCTTTACTTGTGAAGTCTGGAAATACTCTAAGAGAGTTTGCTTTACTTTGTGTAGAATCTAGTAAAAAAATTGATAAATTTGATGCAAATAAAATTGCAGAAAAATTAGTAGAAGCTTCAAAGTATGAAGAAGAGGCTTTTAAACTATTAAAAAAGATACAATAGAGCTTAAACTTTAAGTTCTATTGTAATGTAGTTATTGTTTATATCTTTTGCAATATAAAGGTGTTCACCTTTGTATTCAAGAAGGTCTAAAACTCTTAAAGCACCTTCACTTCCAAAGAAATCTTTTGAATCAATAATCTTATTATTATCAAGTTTTAAAACAATATTTTCATCATTTAGTGCAAATTGATTAAGAGCTATTTTTGAATATGTACTTTTTATATTTTTTAGCAACTCTTCACTTGAACTAAACTCTTGGATATTTGTAATTTCTCCTAAAGAGTTAGATGATTCATTGTTTAAATATAACCAACAGCTTCCATCTTGTGAAGTTTGATTATTTGCAAAGTTTACATACTTTTCATAATCTTTTATTTCCTCAAGGGATTCATCAACCCCTCCAATTAAGATATCTGATATCTCATCTATTTCAAGTTCAAACTGTGCAAGTTGTAAAGACTTCTCAAATGATAAGTATTGAGAAGTTAAAAGCATATTCTTACCCTTTGCATTTAAAGCTTGAGAAACATAAAAGCTAACATTGTTGCTGTTTACATTTAGAAAGTCAAAGGGCATTACTATATTATTTTCTTCATTTATTGTTTGCATTAGCTTATAAACATCATTTATAGGTCCGTATTCACTTGCAACATAAATTCCAAGGTTTTCTCTTAGCTTAATCTCTTTTGTTGCTCTTAGAGCCCCTAGGACTGCTAAAATATTAAACTTACTTGATCTTCTAAGATTTATCTTTGAAATCTCTTTTAACTCTTTTCTATACTCTTTTACAGCTTTACTAGAATTGATAAGTTTATAAGTTGAGTGAATATACATATCAATCCTTATTGCTTAAGATTATTGAACTATTATTCCCACCAAAGGCAACATAGTTTAATAAAATAGTCTGTTTGTTCTCACAAGGTTTGTGTTCTAAAATTGGAGTAAAGGCTAAATCTTCAATTGCTTCTTCAAAACCAAAAGTTGCAGGAAGGAAACTATTTTTAATAGCTTCAAGCATTAAGACAATTTCATTCGTACCACAAGCCCCTAAAGTATGTCCTAAAATAGGTTTTAGAGCTGTAACTTGTGTCTTTTCTTTGTGGCTATTAAATAGTTGAGCTAAAGCTTTTGCTTCTGATGAGTTATTATTTTCACTTCCTGTAGCATGAGCTTTTATACAATCTAAATCTTTTACTTGTAGTTTGGCATTTTTTAAAGCACTATTCATAGCTTCAAAAATAGGAGTTCCTGAAGGGTCACTTGTAGTTTCAGAGTAGTTATCACAGATATTTGAAGAAGAGATATATTTAAAGTTGTTTTCTTCTTTTTTTTCACTTTCTAACACAACAGCTGAACAACCTTCTCCTAAGATAATACCATCACTATTTTTATCAAAAGGTCTGTATATTTTTGATTGAGAAAGAAGCATTAAAGATGAAAAACCACCAAATGTAGATTTGTTAAAAAGTTCAAAGCCAATAACAATAGCTCTTTTGATCTTTTTCTTTTCAATCATTTTAGCTGCATAGGCTAAAGCATTTACACTAGATGTACAGGCAGTTGAGAAAAGAGTAGCTTTGTGTTTAGAGTTAATTAGTTTTTCAACATATTGACCAATAGCACCATTTCCAATATTTTTAAACTCTAAATTAGATGAACCATTATCAAACTCATCTTTAAACTGCTCATTTGTACCCATTTCCATAGAAGTAGAGCCAAGGAAGATATGTAGGTCTTCTTGTTCTTCTTTAGAAAGCTTTGCTTCTTTTACTGCATCTAAAACTACTTTTTCTAAGATTTTTTGAAATCTCTTTTCATTTGAGTAGTCATAATCATATATTTTATAAAAGGTTTTATCTTTTAAAATCTCTTGAAGATTTTCTTTATATGTTTCAGGTGAGATATTTTTTAAATTGGAAATAATATCTTGTTTATTATCTCCAATATTGCAAACTAGTGAGCTACCTGTGATATATGCGTTCAATGTTATTCCGGTTGTATATGGTCTGCTAAAGTATTTATTGATGCCATGATTTTTCTAAGTTTTTTACTATCATTTGCATCAATTCCATATTTTTTATGTAAAGCCATAGATATTTGTAAGGCATCCATTGAGTCAAGTTCTAATTCTGTGTCTGAACCAAATAGTACTTCATCATCACTTATATCTTCTGGTTCGATATCTTTATCGCACTCTTCAATAATTAATTCTTTTAATTCTAGTTTTAGCTTCTCATCTTTAGAACCTATCAATTTATCTCCTCTTTTTTAGTAAAATATATGCTAATAGTAAACAGATTATAGCAAAAGTTATCATGTTATATACATAAGTAGAAATGTCATTAAAACTTCCACCTCTAACAAATACCTCTAAGAAACTCTCTAATCCCCAAGACATTGGAGAGTATTCTGAAAAATCTTGCATAAATTTTGGCATTACAAATTTAGGAACCATAATTCCACCAATTGCTGCAAGAATAATATTTGAAACACCACCAATAGTTGTCGCTTCTTCTGTTGTTTTAGCTATGTTTGCAATTAAAAGTGCAAAAGAGATAGAAGCAAAACTAACAGCAGAGGAAACTAAGAAAATCAAAGGAATACTTCCTTGTATAACTAGTGAATCTCCGCCTAGTAGTGGAACAATATAAATACCTACAAGTATCATAAATACTACTTGTACTTGATTGATAAAATAGTATGGAACAATTTTTCCTAATAAAATAGGAAAGAGTGAAACATTGATACTTCTAATTCTATCAATTGTTCCAAAGGCTTTTTCATTTATAAAAGTATTTGATATAGGAATTAGTATGAAAAACATAGAAAATACAAGCCAAGCAGGAACACTTTGTTGTACTGATGTTGGTGTTACTTCAAAGCCATCTTTTTTATATACATATGAGTTTTGGATTTTTGACTCAAAATCAAGTACATTTTTTGTATCTATTTTTTGAGCAAGCATTAAATCTTCTAAGATAAGTTTTGTACTTGCACTTGAAATAAGTTTTTTAAGAATCTCTATTTTTTGTAAAGAAGTATCTGGTTTACTATAAATAATAACTTTAAAGTTTTTATCATTTAGTTTTATTCTTTCAATATAGTTTCTTTGAATATCAACTATAAAATCATAGTTTTCTTTATATAAAGTCTCTTTATTATCTTTTACTTTTAGAAAGTTAGCATCGAAGAAGTTGTTTTCATTGATACTTTCAATCATAGTTTTAATTGATTTATTGTTTTTAGAGCTTGTAATAGCAACTTTTAAAGGTGTATCTACACTATTTGAATAACTATTTTTTAAAGCCAAAGACATAATTAAAATAAAAATAACAGGCATTACAAATAAAACTAATAAAGCATGTAAATCTCTAAAGATAAGGGTAAACTCTTTTTTTAGTAAGTATTTAAACATTAGTCTCTTAAATCCTGTTTTGTTAAATTTAAAAACATATCTTCAAGATTTTTGTATCCAAAATCAATATTTTCTATTCTTTTATTCTCTTTTTCTAATTTTGCAATCATCTTAGTAAAGTTATCAAAACCATCTTTTGTATCTACTTCTATAATTTCATCTAGAAGTTTTATTTTTATAATAGAGTTTTTCTGAAGTAGCTTCTCTTTTTTCTCTTGTAAAATGATTTTTGATTTATCTAAAATAGCTATTTCATCACATAAATACTCTACTTCTTCCATATAATGAGAAGTGTAAATAATAGTAGTATTCTCTTTTTCATTGATTTTTTTAATAACATTTAAAATATATTTTCTTGATTGAGGATCAATTCCTACCGTTGGTTCATCTAGGTATAAAATCTTTGGACTATTTAGTAAGCCAATAGCGATATTTAATCTTCTTTTTAAACCACCTGAAAAAGTGTGAGCTTGTTTATTTATATATTTTTCTAAAGAAGTTACTTCAATACAGTAGTCAATTCTTTTTTTAAGGGCTTCTTTTTTTAGTCCATAAAGACTTCCAAAAAACTCTAAGTTTTCAAAGGCAGTTAATTTTGGATAAAAAGCATAAGTTTGAGGAACAATACTACAAATAGATTTTATTTTATTTTCATCTTTATCTAAATCCATATTATCAACTAAAATAGTTCCTGAATCCTTTGGAATCAAAAAGTTTAATATAGATACTAAAGTAGTTTTTCCTGCTCCATTTGGACCTAATAAACCAAATAAAGAGCCTTGCTTTATTTCTAAATTTAGATTATCTAAAACAAGATTTCCCTTATAGGATTTACATAGATTTTTTATAACTATTGACATTAAATATCTTTTCCCCGTATTTTGCGAAGTATAGCAAACTATTAGTTTATTTTCAACTTTTTACCAACACTTGAAGTTGGTATTTTATCCACATGTTTTAATGACAGTGAAAACTTTAGATTAGAAAGTTTACTTTGTAAAATCTTTTTTATCTCTCTTGCTGTGAATTCTTTAGAACTTTCTAGGGTGATATCTAAAACTTCACCCCTTAAAGAGTCATTATCAGAACTTACAAAAACTAAAGCCTTGTTTATCTCCTCTTCCTCTTCTAAAATATTTTCTATTTGAATAGTAGAGTACCTTTTCCCTGCAATCTTTAAAATCTGTGAACTTCTACCTACAAGTCTAAACTTCTCATTCTCTTTTTCAATATAATCAAAGGTTTGCATTACTCCATTTATATCTTTGAAACTATTTTCATAAATAGTTGTTGAAACAAAAGGTGATAAAACTTTTAATTCATTTTGCTCATTTGTTTGAATTTCAACTTTAGGCATAGGTGTCCATAAAATTTCGTCATTTAGTTTATAAGCGATTCCACCTGTTTCTGTTGAACCAAAAATTTGCATAACATCTGTATTAAACTTTTCACTAAACTCTTTTGCATTTTGTGAATCAAGTGGTCCCGTTGAACTAACAAAAGTAGCTTTTGATAAATCTTTTTCTTGTGAAATTTTATTTAAAGCTTTTATATAAAGTGGAGTGGTTACAACTAAACTATTATCATCAATTAAATTTAGTAAATCATTTGGCAAAAAGTGTTCTTTTAAGACAATATCAATATCATTTAAAAGTGGATATAAAAGACCAAATAACATTCCATAAATATGAATAAATGGTACAGTTAGAATGACTTTTTTTATCTCTCTTTTCTCAAATAGTTTTGTTAAAACTTGAACTTCTTCTTCAAGATGTTTTTTTGTTTTTAAAGCTCCTACTGGATTTCCAGTACTTCCACTTGTAAAAAACATCATAGAAAAATCTTTTTCATCAAAAATAGTATTTATCTTTTCCTTATGTAAAAACTCTTTGATATTTAGTTCATCAAGTTTTTCTTTTAGTATTTGGTTTGTCTCATCAAATAGAATGATTTTTGAGTCATTAAAATATGCTTTGATAATATTTAAGGCATTTTGTTCTTTGGATTTAGAGTTAATATAACCTAAATGATTTTGTAAAGAACTATTCGTAAAATCTTTTTTATTTAAATTATGTGTTGTAATAGTTCCATTATCGTTATGAACTTCAATCTTCATTTGATGACCTTTTTAAAAATATTAGTAAAAATGCAATAGCTAAAACACCAATTGTGGCAACTATTCCAATAGAATAAAGTGAATTTATTTTGCTAAATATAAGTACTCCAAACCCTGCAAATGTACTAAGAAGGGAGAAGAGTATAGCTTTTTTTGTATTTATATCTAAGCTTTTAGAACTATAAATAGCATAATCAATACTAATTGCTAAAATAATAAACATCATAAAAAGATGTAAGATATTAAATGCCACAAAGTTAGAATATAAAAGAATTAAAGCTAAAGGAAATAGTAAAAAACTAAGTGCAAAAAGAAACTTCTTTTTTGTAATAAATATAAGCATTAAAATAATTAGAACTAAAGCAATAGTTCCAAGTATTAAAATATTTTCTTTTACTTCATTTAATGAGTCTTCAAATAAAAACTTCATGCTAAGTGGTTTTATAAACTCTAGGGTTTTAATTTTTTCATAATCTTTGATATCTAGGGCTAAAAATACATAGTTTTTTTCTTTATATTTAAAATAGTTTATTTTTAACTCTTTTAGTTTTTCAAAACTATAGTTTGGAAGCTCTTTTAAACTATAAGCCTCTTTAAAATACTCTTTTTTAAACCCTAAATTAGAAGCTTGAAGTTCTAACTCTTTTTTTAACTCTTCAAATTTTTCACTATTTAAAAGCTCTTTTGTCTTTTCATATTGCTTTTTTGTGATAATTAAATCAAGGGAAGAATTTAAAGAAGGAATAGTCTGTTTTACTCTTTGATATTTTTTTATTAAATCATTTGTTGAGGTACTTTCAATCAGTAGGGCAACTTTGTTTTTTTGTTTTAGCTCTTTTTGAAAGTAAGCGTTTAATCTATCAAGGTTTTTGTTTTGATAATCAAGATTTCGTAAGTTTGTATCAAATGAGATATTAGTTAGTGAAAAGGCAATAGCTGTAAATGAGAATAGAAGAATATAAAATCTATCTATCTTAACTTTAATATTATTTGTTTTTTTGTTTTGTTTTAATGTAAAACCAATTTTTGGATATAAAAAACTAAAATGAAGATATGAAACAGTAAGAGATATAATTGTAAAAATAGCTATTTGAGTAATCAAAGAAAAAGAGATAAAACTAATAGTAATAAAAGCAATAATAGTTGTCAAAAAGCCAAAGAATACTTCTTTATTAAACTCTTTCTTTTTTAGATAGTGACCATGCATATAGTGATGAAACATATAATCAATAGCAACTGTACTAATTGATAAACCAAATACTAAAACAAAGATAGAGACTTCACTAAAAATAGAAGTAACAACAAGAATTGAGATAATAGCTGAGGTAGCTAATGTCGTTAGTGTATTTAAAAGTAAAGGAATATTTCTTAGAATAAAAATATATAGTGTTAGTAAAATCAAAAAAGCAAATATTATGATTTTGTTTACATCAGCTTTTATAGCTTGTGAGTTTTCTACAAAATAGAAAATTGTACTAAAGGTTTTTATCTCTTTATATTTTTTTTCTATGGTTTTTATTTTTGAATAAACCTCTTTGTATTTAGCTAAACTATTTATTGTTTTATCAAAGGTGTAAACTCTTATATTTTTATTTATCTTTTCTTGTTTAGTTTTTTCAAAAAGGTTTAAAGGGTCTTGTTTATTTATTAAAACTGGGAAAAAAGAGTTTAGTAAAGAGTTTTGTACTTTTACTAACTCTTCTTTTACATCTATGTTTTCTAATCTTTTTTCATCTATATTTTTTAAAAAAAGTTGATATTTTTCTTGATACTCTAACAAAGCTTTTTTATCTAAACTATTTTCTTTGTGTAAACCTTCTATATCTAAAAGCTCTTTCTCTACGTTTTTTATTTCTTGTTTAGGAAGGTTTTCAAAAGATACAAAAAGAGTTTTTGAGTCAGAGTATTTTGTATAGGCTTGTAGGATTTGTTTATTTTGTGAATCTGGCAAAATAGATAAAATACTATTAGAGATATTTGTATAGCTATTTGATAAAAAAAGAGCTAATAAAACAATAGAAAAGATTAAAAAATTTGATAGTTTAATCAATTTGTTCAATACTTATCCTATCATTGTTTAGCATATTAATATGAAGATATTCTAATTTCGTAGTTTTTTTGTAGTTTATACTTTTTACATAGTTTGCAACAATACTTTTAGGTTTTAGAAATACTTCATTATTTTTTTGTTCTATTTCAAAATAAACTTCTAAATTTGAGATATCATCTAAATAGATAGCTTCCAGTAGAGTATAATATATCTTTTTAGGCATATCTCTATTTAAATCAATCTCTACAGTTTCATCTTTTTTCTTTATAAAAAGAGTATCTTCTTGAAATAGTAAAACTTCATCACTATTTTCATATGAAGTTTCAATAGAGTCTTCTTTAAAGTTTATATAGCCAGTTTTTTTAGTACTTATATCTAAAGCATCTATATATTTTGACTCTTCAAAGTGAATAGTTTGTGCAAATATATTTATAGTAAATAGAGTAAGAAATAGTGCTTTAATCATTTGAATCCTTTAAAAAAATAAACTTTCTATGTAAAAACTGTAATAGTCCTGCAAAAATAAAAACAAAGTACCAGCCAATAGAACTATAATAAATCCAATAATCCATATTCGTATCAAAGAAAATAATAAGATGAATTATAGCATTTATTAAAGAAGTAAAAAACCAAAAAAGAGTTGATTTATGAATATACTCTTCTTCCTTTTTACTAAACTCTTTTTTTGAGAACTTTTTAGCAAAAAATAAAATTATAGAGTTTTTATTTATATATGAGATAAACATTATTGCTGTAATAAAACTTGAAATCAAAAAGGGTATAGTTTTTAAAAGCAAAAACTCTTTTAGGAAAAAAGCCAAAATAGAGATACAAATATATAAAAGAGGGTACAAATACTCTTTATAACCTCTTTTAAAAACCACTATGAACCAAAGAGTACTTAAGCAAAATATTACAAGACTTACTTTCGTGATATCAAAATATTTAAGTGATATAAATACTATTGGTGCATAAAGCAGTGAGATAATTAGGTTCATTCTTACCTAACCATTGCTCCACTGATATTTAAAACTTCACCACTTACATAAGTAGCATCATTTCCTATAAAGTAAGCACATTTTGCCACTTCTTCTGGTTTTCCAAATCTATTTAAAGGAATAGATTTTTTAAGCTCCTTACTATTTGGAATGTTTTCTATCATTTCAGATTCTATGATACCTGGAGCTATTGCATTTGCTCTAATATTATATCTTCCAAGCTCAATTGCTAAAGTTTTTGTAAAGGCAATTACTCCACCTTTAGAAGCTGAGTAGTTAGCTTGTCCCGCATTTCCAGAGATACCTGAGATAGAAGCTACATTTACGATACTTCCTTTTTTGTTCATCATCATATTTCTAGAGATAGTTTTTGTAACATGATACATTCCAGAAAGGTTAGTATTTATCACATCTTCCCATTGCTCATCTTCCATAAAGAAAAATAGATTGTCTTTGATGATTCCAGCATTATTTACTAAAACATCAACAGAAATATTTTCTAAAGTAGTTTTAATATCCTCTTTATCTTGCATATTAAAAGTGATTAATTCACCATGCTCAATTGAGTCTAAAATAGCTTGAGCTTTGTCTTTATTACTATTATAGTGAACATATACAAAGTAACCATTCTTTGCATACTCTTTTACAATAGCTTCACCAATAGAACCAGTTGCCCCTGTTACTAATACTTTTTTCATTTCCACAACAAACTCTTTATATAAATTTAGCTTCTTGGATTAGTTTATTGATATTTTTTATATCAATATCCATTCTTCTATCTTCAAGTAAAGGCTCTACAATCTCTCTTGTTGTATCATAGATTTTTCTTAAGTGTGGAGATACTTGTTCTTTTCCTCTAATATCAACTGCTTGTGCCATACCTATAAAGGCAATAGAAAGCATATTATGAAGTTCTGGCATCATTTTTGCAAAATCATTTGCTGCTGTTGTACCCATAGAAACTTTATCTTGATTTAGTGATTCTGTTGGTCTTGAGTGAATAGATGCAGCAGTTGTATTTTTAATAACATCTGCACTTAATGAACTAAGACTAATTTGCATAGCTTTAAATCCATGAAAAAATGGCTCTTTTGAAAGTTTAAGATTCTCTCCTAATCCTCTATTAAATTTGTGGTCAACAAGTAGGGCAAACTCTTTATCAAGTAAGTCAGCTAAATTTGCAGCACAAATTTTTAGTGTATCCATAGCGTGAGCTACATATCCACCATAGAAGTTTCCAGAAGTATAAATTTTTTGATTTTCTCCATCAATTAATGGGTTGTCATTTACAGAGTTGATTTCAGTCTCAACCCATTTTTTAGAAATATCAAGGTTATCTCTAATTACACCTAAAACTTGTGGTGCACATCTCATAGAGTAAGTGTCTTGGATATTTAAGTGGTTATCTGCAAAGAATTTATCGTATCTGTCATCTCTTCCATGAGTTAACTTTGAACCAGCTATTTTGTTTTTAATATTTTTAGCAGCTGCAATTTGTCCATCAAATGGTTTTGAATCATGTACAAAATCTGCAACAGGAGTATCGTCTCCTAATAAAACCTCAAACATACCAGCAACATATGACTCCATAGAGTCTAAGATAACTTCAAACTCTTCAATCGCTTTTAAAGCAATTGCACTCATGATAGTTGTTCCATTCATAATTGCTAAGGCTTCTTTTGGTTCAAAAGAGTATGGTTCTATTCCAAGTTCATTATAAACTTCAATAGCAGATTTAATCTCACCTTTATAGTAAACTTCTCTCTCACCTGCAACAACTGCTGCAATATATGATAGTGGAGTTAGGTCACCACTTGCTCCCACTGACCCTTGCGATGGAATAACTGGAATAATATCTTTTTCAATTAACATTTCAAGTCTGTGTAAAAGGTTCATTGAAACCCCAGACCTAGCTTTACTTAATGAAATAGTTCTGCAAATAACTGCATATCTGCATACTTCATATGATAGGTTTTTACCTATTCCACAACCGTGAAATCTAAATAGATTTGTTTGAAGTTTTGCAGCATCATCATAATCTACATAGTTTTTACCACTATCTCCATATCCAGTTGTAATTCCATAAATAGGCTTACCTTGTTTGATTGTATCCATCATAAAATCATGTGTATGGTTAATAAAAGTTATAAACTTCTCATCATTTGAGATCTCAACGCTAGATGCATTTACAATCTCTTTAAGACTAATATGTCTCTTGTCAATTGTTAATTTCATTTGTCCTCCCAGAAATCGTAAAAATTGAACCATTGTAAAGGGTGTTCTTTTAAAGTTTTCTCTAATAGTTTTACATACCTTTGCATAGCTTCTTCTACAGCTTCATTTTCCTTTTTATTAGTATTTATATCAATTCTTTCAAATATCATTTCGTAAGTTTTTTTCTCTTTTAATACAACAAAAAGTGCAATAATAGGCTTTTTTGTTTTATATGCAATAAGAAATGGATTTTTATTAAAGTGTGCATCTTTTTCAAAAAAAGAGATTTTGTGTAAATGTTTTTTATTTATAGCTCTATCACCCATTAATGCTACTGATTCATTATTTAGTAAAGCATTTCCAATAGAGATAGATGTAGCAATATCACCCTTTGATAGGTCGATGATATTTACATTTTTATCATTTTTTTTATTTATAACTTGTTCAAATTCACTTGCATTTTTTATCATAGCTTCATTCATAACAATATTTATTTTAATATTGTCATCTCTAAAGTAGTTACTTGCTGTTGCCCAACCACCAAAATGGTTTGATAGAAGAATAGAACCATTTTTTAATTCACTTAATAGTTCATTTCTATTTTGGTTTATGAAGTTATATATTTCAGGATTTGCCTTTGAGATAAATCTATCAGAAGTAGCTAGGGCATAGTTAAATAGGTGTTTGAAATATTTTTTATTTGAAAACTCTTCCCCAATATTTTTATAATATTGTTTTAAAGATTCCCTTACATTTGAAGCAAATAAAAAGTAGTATAAAACAACAAAATACAAAGAGAAGTAAACACTTCCATAACCAAATATTTTATAAAATGAGTATAGAGTTTTTACAACTGGTCCACCAACTCTTTGTTTAGCTGCCATTAAAGAATACCTTTTAATAAAAATATCTTTTGTAAAAAAAGTTTTAGATGTAAAAGTGTGATATTTATTGTGTCATTGTAGTTATCGAAGTGACTTACTCTCTCTTCAGGAGTAGGGTAATAGCACTCAATTATAGTATCAGTAATATTTTTATGTTTCCAATAATGTTTTACTAAAACTTCTACTTCAAAGTTAAATCTTCTAGTTTTAATATTTAAATCAAGTATTGAAACAGGGTATAGTCTAAAACCAGTTAGTGAGTCATTTATGTGGTAACCACTATTTAATCTAATCCAAAAGTTATGAAAGGCTCTACCTATTTTTGATTTTTGTGGAACATTGTCTATTTCAAAGTTTCTAGCACCCATAACAATTTGGTTTTTACTGTTTATACAGGCTTTTAGTTTCGCTATCTCTGAAGCTAAATGTTGACCATCTCCATCCATACTTACAAAGTATTCATATCCAAGCTCTTTTGCTTTTTTTGCACCTGTAAGAATAGCTTGGCCTTTACCTTGGTTTTGTTCATGTCTTAAAACAGTAACATCTTCATTTTTTTCAATTAAACTAGAAACTTCAATATCTGAACCATCATCTACAACAATAACTTTGTAGTTGTGATTTAAAATGTCTTTTATTACATTTGAGATTGTTTTTGGGTTGTTGAAAGTAGGAACAACTATGATAATATCATTTTTGTACAATGGAGAACTCACTACATTTTTTATTTTCTTTTTCAATTTTTACATTAAAAGTTGTATCTTTTATTTTTACAAAATAAGTTACTTTATCCTCTGGAAGAATTGCTTGTAAGAATTTAGCTTTTTTTACTTCTATAACATCAATTGATAAAATTTCACTTATGATATCTATTTGAAGAAATCCTGGAAGTAAACTATTATCTGGAAAGTGAGCTTTGAAAATTTCATGACTTTTGTCTGTAAATAATACTTCTATTTCAGCATAGTCATTCTCTTTTTTTAGAACATTAAAACTATATAAATTGTTCAATTACTTATTACCTTGTAAATGCAAATATTAGATTCAATTGTATCAAAAGTAAACTAAGTATATAATAAGAAAAAATTATTTGTATTACTTCTTGGAGGACTTAATGGAAGAAAATTGTGATGTGTTGGTTATTGGTGGGGGACCTAGTGGTTCTGTTGCTGCGTGTAAACTATTAAAAGCTGGGTTTAGTGTAACAATATTAGAAAAGTTAGAATTTCCTAGGTTTGTTATTGGAGAATCACTACTTCCAAGATGTAATGAAATTTTAGAAAAAAATGGTTTAATTGATGTTATTGAAGAGCAAGGTTTTATGCTAAAACCAGGTGCAATTTTCATTGATGAAAATAAACAAGAAGAGCTAATTGATTTTAGAAATAACTTAGGTCAAAAATGGGGAACAAGTTATCAAGTAAAAAGAGAAGAGTTTGATAATGTTCTTTTAGAAACTGCTAAAAAATGGGGAGCAGATGTTAGACATAAGTATGAAGTGATTGCTTATGATAATGACAATAACAAAGTTACTGCAACAGATGAAAATGGTGAAGAAAGAGTATTTAAAGCAAGATTTGTATTAGATGCTTCTGGATATGGAAGAGTATTACCTAAACTTTTAGATTTAGATATTCCTTCTGATTTAAGACTTAGAAATGCAATTTTCACAAGAGTTGAAGGTGAAACAAGAAGAGAAAAAGATAAAGAAGGTTTCATTGATATTGTAATCCATGATGATAATAAAGCATGGTTATGGGGAATTCCTTTTAGTGATGGAGTAACTTCTATTGGTGTTGTTTGTGAAGAATCATACTTTGAAGAAACTGGTCTTAGTCTTGAAGACTTCTTTGACAAAGTAATCAATGAGCATGAATATTTAAAAGAGAAATATAAAGATGCTAGGAAGTTAAGACCTGTAGGAGTTATCAATGGTTACTCAGCAGCAATTAAAACTATGCATGGAAAAGGTTTTGCCTTAAGTGGAAATGCAACTGAGTTTTTAGACCCAGTTTTCTCTTCTGGTGTAACATTAGCTTTAGAGTCTTCTGATAGAGTTGGAGATTTAATTATTAAAGAACTAAATGGTGAAAAAGTAGATTGGCAAAAAGATTATGAAGATTATATGATGATTGGTATTAACGTATTTAGAGAGTTTGTTTATGCTTGGTATGAAGGAAAATTAAGAAAAATCTTCTATGCTCCAAATAAAGCTGAAAAGATAAAACAATCAGTAGCTTCAATTCTTTCTGGGTATGTTTGGGATGAAGATAACTACTTTGTTAAAAACTCAAAACAAAAAATTGATGCCCTTATCTCAATGGTTTAGACATCTATATAAGATGTCTAAAAGGGCTAAAATAATATAATAATATAATAAAATAGACTAAAAGAGGGATAAAATTAATGGCAATTTCAAGCAATGAGTTTAAGCAAGTTTTGATTGATGGTTTAAAACTTGAAGATATTGAAGTTGGAGATATTGAAGATGCAGATGCACTTTTTGGGGATGAAGGTTTAGGTTTAGATTCAGTTGATTCAATTGAATTAGTATTAATTATTGAAAAAGAGTATGGTGTAAAAATTCAAAACCCAGAGCAGTATAATGAAATTTTTGCATCAGTAGAGAACTTATTAAAATATATTAATGATAACAAATAAAAAGGCATATATAAATAGTTTTGAAGCAGTAAGCTGTGCTGGACTTGATTCCCAACAGCTTTTCGCTTCAATCTGCGAAAAAAAAGATTGTATTTCAATTGATGACTCTTATGTTCAAGATAGAAGTGTTGCAATTGGAAAAATAGATTCAAACTTATCTTTCAATGACTTACTTACAAAAACAGTAAACAAAGTACTTACAAACTCTAATCTAGAAAACTATGATAATACTTTACTTATAATTGGCTCTTCTGTTGGTGGAATGAACGAAACAGAAAAAGTTTTTTTTAAAGATTCTAGTTATGAAAATATTGACTATAAAAAACATCCAATTGATGCAATAGCTTATCACTTAAAACAAGATTTCAATTTTTATGACGATATCTCTTTTTCTACAGCTTGTACTTCTAGTGCTAATGCTTTAGGGTATGCAAAAGAGGTAATAAATAAAGGTATTTATAAAAACGTTTTAGTTGTAGGTGTAGATGCTTTATCTTATACTACTGTTTGTGGATTTTCAGCACTAAGTGTTTTATCATCAAACCCTTGTACTCCATTTGAAAAAAATAGAGAAGGGATGAATGTAGCTGAAGCTATTGCAGTTCTTTTAATCCAAGATGAAAAAGAAGATTCAACAAGTGTTGAAATATGTGGAGCTGGATATAGTTCAGATGGTCACCATATGACTCAGCCTCACCCAGAAGGTTTAGGTGCTGCAAAAGCAATGCAAAATGCTATTGATGATGCAAAAATAAATAAAGAAAAAATATCTTATATCAATGCCCACGGTACAGGAACTATGGCAAATGATTCTTCAGAATTAAATGCAATTTCATTGGTATTTGATACTTCAAAACCTTATGTTAGTTCAACCAAATCTTTTACAGGACATACTTTAGGAGCTGCTGGAGCTATTGAAGCTGTTATTGCTTGTATGAGTTTACAAAAACAGATAATACCACCTTCAAAAGATATCAAAGATGTAGAAAGAGAAGATATCTCATTTACAAATGAACCTTTAAAACAAGAAGTTTCATATGTACTTTCTAACTCATTTGCCTTTGGTGGAAATAATACAAGTATTCTTTTAGGACTAAGCAATGACAATTAATTTAGAGATTTTAAATGCAGCATTTTTATTAGCTCCTACACAAGTAGAAGACCTAAATACAAAAGCTTTAGTTCCTAAAATGGTATTTAGAAGAAGATTAACAAGAGCTTCTAAGTTAACAGTAGAGCTTATGGACAAAGTTGATTTTAAACAAGGAAGAATTATGTATGGAAGTGCATATGGTGAACTTCCTGCAACTGCAAATATTTTAAATGCAATTTTAAATAAAGAGGGAATCTCTCCTACAGACTTCCAAAACTCTGTTTATAATACACCAGTATCTTATGCTTCGATTTTAGAAAAAAATGAGAGTGAAATCTTGACTATCTCTTGTGGAGACAATACTTCTAATAGACTTCTAAAAATGGGAGCTATAAAAGCATTAGATGGGGATGAAATTTTATTAGTGGTTACTGAAACTATGAACATTGAGAATATTGAGCAAGTAAATAAGTGTATTGATTTCCTTGAAGTTGCAGTTGCTTTAAAAGTAAAAGTTACTAAAGAGCAAGCAACAATGGATTTAAAAGATGATAATACTAAGTGTCCAGAGTCTGTAAAAGAACTTTTATCATATGCAAAACAGTTCAATGAAAATCAAAAAAATATTATAGAGGTGAAACTATGAATATCCCTCATCAAGAACCAATAAAGTTTGCAAAAGAGCTTTTAGAAGTAAACAAAGAGTTTATAAAAGTTAAATGTGAATTTTCTTCTTTACCAACTTTACCAATGCTTTTTGAAGCAGCGGCACAAAGTTCTGCTGGATTTTCACAAGAAAAAGAAGCAAAAATTGGTTTTTTAGTATCAGTAAAAGAAGTAAAACTAAATAAAGAACCAGATACTTTAGAATATGTAATTAAAGTAGAAAAGAATTTAGAGTTTGGTGCTGTTTGTGAATTCTCTTTTAATGTTTTTGATTTAGCAGAGAATACAAACTTTGCAACAGGTGTTTTAACAGTAATGATACAAGAGTAATGAAAAAGTTTCTTTTTACTTTCTCTTTATTTATTTATTGTTTAAATGCCCAGTTCATTAAAGAACCAATCTTTAATGAAGTAAGTTACGTAGAAACTTATGGAAACCCTAAAAATGAAGCAATAGTTTTTGTTCATGGTTTAGGAAAAGAGGCTTCATCTATTTGGCTTGAATCAGTTGAAGCTTTAAAAAAAGATTACTATATTTTGATATTTGATTTACCAGGTTTTGGAAAGTCAGATAAATCTAACCAATTATACTCTCCAAAAAGATATGTAGGTTTTATTGATACTTTAATTGATAACTTTGTAGATAAGCCTTTTCACTTAGTGGGTCACTCTATGGGAGCTAGTATTAGTTTAAAATATACAAGTTTAAATCAAGAAAGAGTAAAAAGTTTAACACTTATTGATGCTGCAGCAATTTTACATAAGGTTGCATATTCGGAGTTTTTAGTTAAATATAAAGTAAAAGAAACGGTAAAGAGTGATGCTATTTCAGATTTTATGTCAGAGTTGCCACAAATGATAGATACTATTATGCCTTTTGAAGTAGATACTATGTTAAACTCTAAATTAACTAGAAAGGTAATTCTTCGTTCAAACCCAAATACAATTGCTGCAATGGCTTTAGCAGAGGAAAACTTCTCTTCTATTCCTCAAAGAATTGAAGTACCAACTTTAATTGTGTGGGGAAAAGAGGATAAAACTGCACCTCTTAGAACAGGATATGCTTTAAATAAATTAATCAAAAACTCAAAATTAGAAATTATTGAAGACTCAAAACATACTCCAATGATAGACAATTTTGAAACCTATTTAGATTTATTAAAAAAACATCTAAAAACAAAAAGATATATAAAAAAAGACACTAAAATAGAGTCATCATCTAAAGAAATTGTAATTAGAAATGACGAAGGTAGAGTTTTAAAGGGGCATTTTAAAAAAGTGGAAGTTTATGATAGTAAAGATATTACTCTTAAAGATGCTTTTATTGAAGAGTTAATTATCTATAACTCAAAAATAGATTTTATAAACTCAAAACTTGATTTAACAAAAGATAGTTTTATTATTAATTCAAAAGTTCAAATGACAGCAACTACAATAAAGCTAGATAAACCTATTGAGATAAACAATTCTGATTTTGATTTGGCTGCCGTTGATGTAGAGACTAAGACAAAAGCTTTTTATACAAATAGTGAAAAAAAGCAAGAGGTAGTTTACTCTTTATGTACTGTTAATTCTCAACCTAGACATGGAGTATTTACTGTAGGTCACTTCTAAAATAAAAGCTATTATTTTCTACCAAGAGATAAAATGTTAGAATATCTAACTTATTATTTTAGGAATATATATGGCATTTAACGAGATAATTAAATCTAGTTCTACAAGAATTAAAACTGGTATTGCATTGATATTAGCTGTGCTAGTTATAGGGTACATTGATTCATTTTTTATAATGTGGTTACTGTTTGGTATTTTATTAGTAGTTTCAATTAATGAATCTATGAAAATGTATAAGATGCAAAGTGACTCTATATACTTTTATACAGGAAGTATCTGGTTTTTAGCTTACTTCTATCCTTACCCAGAAGACTTAGTATTTTTATTAGCAATAGTTTATGCTTCTTTAATTGCATATAAAAAAGAGATTGATAGAAAACTTTTCTTACCACTACTTTATCCAACAGCTTCATTTCTGTTTTTACTAGCACTTTATAGTGAGTATGGTGTTATGTCTTTATTATGGTTACTTGTAATTGTAGCAGGTGCTGATGTTGGAGCATATTTTGTTGGTAGAAGTATGGGAAAAACAAAGTTCTGTGAAACAAGTCCTAACAAAACAATTGAAGGTGTGATTGGTGGAGTTGTGGTTGCAACTATCTTTGGTCTTATCTTCTCTCTTGACAATATTTCAACTTTAGGGGCAATTGTTATTTCAGTTGCAGTAGCAATTTCTTCAGTATTTGGAGACCTTTTTGAATCATATTTAAAAAGACTTTCTGGCATCAAAGATAGTGGAGATATTTTACCAGGACATGGAGGAATTCTAGATAGAACTGATGGATACCTTTTTGGTGGAGTTCTTATGTTAATGATTCTAAGAGCAGTAATGTGATAGTCCTTGGTTCTACAGGCTCTATAGGAGTAAATACTCTAAATATAGCTAGAAAATTCAAGTTAAATGTTGAGGTTTTAGTTGCTGGAACTAATATTGAGCTACTAAACAAACAAGTTGAAGAGTTTAAGCCTAAAAAAGTTGTAATAGCAAGAAAAGAAGATATTCATAAAGTAAATCATACTAATGTTAGTTTTGGTGAAGATGCAATTTTAAAAGCAATTGAAGAATCAGAGGCTAAAACAGTTGTAAATGCACTTGTAGGTTTTCTAGGTTTAAGACCAACACTAAAAGCAATTGAGTGTAAAAAGAAAATAGCTCTTGCAAACAAAGAGTCTTTAGTTGTTGCAGGAAAGTTTATTGACCAAACAAAGCTTAGTCCTATAGATTCAGAGCATTTTGCACTTTGGTATTTACTTCAAGATAAAAAAATCTCTTCTATGACTATTACAGCAAGTGGTGGTTCTTTTAGGGACTATCCACTAGAAAAACTAAAAGATGTTTCTATTAAAGAAGCTTTAAATCATCCAAACTGGTCAATGGGAAATAAAATCACAATAGATTCAGCAACAATGACAAATAAAATGTTTGAGCTTATGGAAGCTGCATGGTTATTTGATACTAGAAAATTAGATGCTATTATTGAAACAAAATCTTTAATTCATGGTTTAGTTAACTTTGAAGATGGAAGTTCAACTGCACATATAGCAAATGCTTCTATGCAACTTCCTATTGCTTATGCAATTTTAGGAAAATGTGATGAGCAAGTTTTAAAACCAGTTGATTTATTAAAAGTAGGAAGTTTAGAGTTTAGGCAGATTGATAAACAAAGATATCCAATCTGGGAAGTTAAAGACACTATTCTAGAAAACTTAGATTTAGGTGTTGTTTTAAATGCTGCAAATGAAGTAGCCGTATCAAAATTTTTAAACTCGCAAATTGGATTTTTAGATGTATCAAAAATGAGTTTAGATGCATTAGAAAGATTTTCAAGTGTAAAAGCAAACTCTATTGATGATATTTTTGAAATAGATAAAGAAGTTAGGTCTTACTATGACTCTTGATTTACTTATTCCCTTTGGGATACTATTAGTTTTAGTAGTTTATTTAATTTATACACGAAGTAAATTTGAAAAAAATATTGTAAATATGTATGAAGAAAAGTTTCAACAGTGGAAAGAAAACTCAGGTTCAAATGAAGAGAATAAGAAGGTTTGCAAAGAGCTAGTTGGAATTATTTATAAAGAAGAGTATAATATAACAGTAGAACTTATGGATGAAAGTGTAAGAAGAAACTTACAACAAGGAAAATATAAAATAAAGGATAAGTAATGAAAGCCTTATTCTTCTTAATGTTAATTTTCTCTTTTTCATTTGCACTTGCAAGTGATTTAAAAAGAAATAGCTCATTAAAAGTTGTTGTAGATAATACAAACAAGTTAATGTGGGTTGATAATTCTAGTGTTTTAAAATTAAAGTTTACCCATGAAGAGGGTGAAGAGTATTGTGAGAACTTATCTTATGGTGGATACTCTAACTGGCGACTTCCTGATATTGAAGAATTAAAACTAATAGTAGATAAAAGAAACGAAAAAACAAATATACACAAAAGTTTTAGATATAGAATTGCAGATGGTTTTTGGGCAAGTAAAGCTCACTGGAGAACACTGTGGTTTTATGCTGATTATATGTACTTTATCAGTGGAACCCCTTATTTTGATAGTAGACATAAAAAGAAATATGTAAGATGCGTAAGAAGCATATAAAGAAAGGTAAAAAAGAAAAAATGGAAAAAAGAGTTTTAGTTTTACATGGATTAGGTGGAAGTGATTTCCCCCATTGGCAAGCACATTTAACAAGAGATTTAATAGAGCAAAATACACCTGTATCATTTCCTGCTTTACCAAATAGAAATAATCCAGACCTTGAAGAGTGGAAAGCTTATGTAAAAGCAGAAATTGAACATTTTAAACCTACTATTGTAGTTTGTCACTCTTTAGCAAATATTCTTTGGTTTCATTTATGTGAAGAGTTAGATATAAATCTAAAGAAGCTAATGTTAGTAGCACCTGTAAGAAATAAAGAGTTAGAAGAAGCAAAAACATTTTTCCCTTATCCAGTTCCTAGTGACTTAAAATCAGAGGAAGTAATTATTGCAGCTTCAACAAATGATCCATATATGAATGTAGAAGAAGCAATTAGACTACAAAGTAAACTTAATGTAGGAATGAAACTTTTAGAAGAAGCAGGGCATATAAATGCTGATTCTGGATATGGAAAACTTGATTGTGCTCTTGATTGGTTAAATAGAGAAGAAGAGTGTGAGGAAAATGCTTAAATGTCTGATTCATTAATACTTTCAATTGAGTCATCATGTGATGATAGTTCCATTGCAATAACAGATATTGAAACAAAAAAATTAGTCTATCATAAAAAAATATCTCAAGAATTACAACACTCTGTATATGGTGGAGTAGTTCCAGAGTTAGCTGCTAGACTTCATGTGGAGGCTCTTCCAAAAATTCTTGAAGAGTGTAAAGAGTACTTTCCAAAGCTAAAAGCAATAGCTGTTACAAATGCTCCTGGGCTTTCAGTTACACTTATGGAAGGTGTGACTATGGCAAAGGCTTTAAGTGTAAGTTTAAAACTTCCTCTAATAGCTGTAAACCATCTAAAAGGTCATATCTATTCTTTGTTCATTGAAAAAGAGGAAATCTTACCTATGACTATTTTATTAGTTTCTGGTGGACATACTCAACTTATAGAAGCTAACTCTTTAAATGACATGAAACTAATAGCAAGTACACTTGATGATAGTTTTGGAGAAAGCTTTGATAAAGTTGCAAAGATGATGAATTTAGGTTATCCAGGTGGTCCTGTTGTTCAAGAAAAAGCACTAAAAGGAGATGATGAAAGATTTGACTTTCCTATTCCTTTAAGACAAAGTCCAAATATAGAATTCTCATATTCAGGTCTAAAAAATGCAGTAAGATTAAGACTTGAAAAACTAGAAGAAGAAGGTCTTTGTGAAGAAGATGTTTGTGATGTATGTGCTTCTTTTGAAAAAACAGCAGTAGCTCATATTATGCAAAAAGTTAAAAAACTATTTAAACAGAAGTTGCCAAAGAACTTTGCAATAGTAGGTGGAGCAAGTGCAAATATTAGACTTAGAACGGCAATTGAAGATTTATGTAAAGCAAACAGAGTTAATCTTTATCTTAGTGAATTAAAATACTGTTCCGATAATGCAGCCATGATTGGAAGAGTAGCAGTAGAACAATACAAAAACAGAGAGTTTACAACGATAGAAGATATTGATGTAAAAACTAGACTAAAGGAGTTTTAATATGGGATTAGCTGATTTATTAGCACAAAATATGGGCTCAAGTCTAGAAGGTGATAAATTTGATACAAAAAAAGATGACAAAAAGAAAAAAGTAAACTCTTCTGAAATCATTCCTAAAAATCAACACCAGCTTGTTTTCACTTTTGAAAAAAGAAAAGGTAAACCTGTAACTTTAGTTGGAAGATTCTATCTTGAAGAAAAAGATAAAAAAGAGCTTTTAAAACTTTTAAAGAAAAAGCTTGCTTGTGGTGGAAGCATAAAAGAAGAATGGATTGAACTGCAAGGTGATGTAAAAGAGAAAGTAAAACTAACTTTAGAAAAAGAGGGTTGGAAGTTTAGAAAGTAAAGGTATATTATGCAGAATATATATTATGAAGTAGGTTCCTTAGATAAAAAGTGTTATGAAAAATTTGCTTTAACAGAAGATATTTTGATGGAGCATGCAGCTTCTTCTATGGCTAATTTTATTGAAAATAAGTTTGAAGAAAAAGCTTCTGTTTTGATTGTCTGTGGACCTGGAAACAATGGAGCAGATGGAATAGCTCTTGCAAGACTACTTCATAAAAAATATGATATAAAACTTTACTTGCCTTTTGGTGTAAAATCTTCTATGGCAAAACTTCAAGAAAAAAGAGCAAAACTCTTAGCTGTGTCTTTTATAGATACAATAGTAAAAAGTGATATTATTGTTGACTGCTTATTTGGAAGTGGACTAAATAAAGATTTAGATGAAACTTCTTTATCTATCATTGACTCTTTAAATAAACAAGATGCCTACAAACTTAGCTGTGATATTCCAAGTGGTATAAATATTAAAGGGCAAATAAATCAAGAGGCTTTTTATGCTGATACTACTATTACAATGGGTGCTTTAAAAGTAGCTCTTTTTAGTGATGAAGCAAAAGACTATGTTGGTAAAATTAAAGTAGCCAACCTTGGCGTTCAAAGAGATATTTATGAAGAAGATACAAATATCTATCTTTTAGATAAAGAAGATATGAAGCTTCCTTTTAGAAATAAAAAAAATTCCCATAAAGGAAGTTTTGGACACTTAAATGTAATTGCAGGTTGTAAAATGGGAGCAGGTGTAATTGCTGCAAAAGCTGCTTTTGGTTTTGGCGCAGGGCTTGTAAGTGTAGTAAGTCATGAAGATATAGATTTACCTTATCATATTATGCATACTCATTTTATAAGTGATAATTGTACAGCAATTGCAATTGGAATGGGGCTAGGAAAATATGAGATTAATGAAGTTGAGAAAATATTAGCAAAGGATATTCCTACAATAATAGATGCGGATTTATTCTATGAAGAGATTATTTTAGACAAACTTCAAAAAGATGTTGTGTTAACTCCCCACCCAAAAGAGTTTTGTGCTTTATTAAACTTGTGCAAGATAGCCCATATAAAAGTAGATGAGTTACAAAAAAATAGATTTGAGTATGTAACTAAGTTCTGTAATAAATATCCTAATGTAACACTTCTTTTAAAAGGTGCAAATACTCTTATCGGAAAAGATAAAAATATCTATATAAATAGTTTTGGAAGTGCTGTACTTAGTAAAGGTGGTAGTGGAGATGTTTTAAGTGGTCTTATAGCTTCTTTATTAGCTCAAGGCTATGATTCATTAGATGCAAGTATAACTGCAAGTTTAGCCCATGCATTAGCTGCCCAAAACTATAAAAAGAATAACTACTCACTTATTCCAGCAGATTTAGTAGAAGAGGTAAAAAAATTATGAAATTATTGTTAGTACAAACTACTTGTGTATCAAAGGATGAAGCTAAAAAAATAGCAAAAGTTCTTATAGAAAAAAAGCTAGCAGCTTGTATTCAGATGAGTAAAATAGAATCTTATTATATGTGGAAAAATGAGTTTTGTGATGATGAAGAGATACTATTAAGTATCAAAACTAAAAAAGAAAACTTCAAAAAAATCAAAAGCAAAATTAAAGAATTACATAGCTATGATGTGCCCGAAATTATAGGCTTAGATATTAGTGACGTAAGTAAAGAATATAAAAAGTTTATAGAAAAAAATTGTTAAAACTTATGGAGGAAAAAACAGAAATGAATGACCAGATTTTAAAAATTGGTGATTATGAATTTAATAGTAGATTAATTGTTGGTTCTGGAAAATATAAAGATTTTCAAACAACTAAAGATGCAACATTAGCAAGTGGAAGTGAACTTATCACAGTTGCTATTAGAAGAGTAAATATTACAAACCCAAATGAAGAGAATTTATTAGACTATTTTAAAGATACAAATGTAAAGCTTCTTCCTAACTCTGCTGGTTGTTTTACAGCTGAAGAGGCAATTACTACTTTTAGACTTATGAGAGAAGCAACTGGTATTGATATTATTAAGTTAGAAGTTATTGGTGATGCACAAAAAACTTTATACCCAGATGTAATTGATACAATCAAAGCTTGTGAGGTTCTTAAAAAAGATGGCTTCACAGTTATGGCATATACAAGTGATGATCCAATTGTTGCAAAAAGATTAGAAAATGCAGGTGCAGATGCAATTATGCCATTAGCAGCTCCAATTGGTTCTGGTCTTGGAATTCAAAACCCATATAATATTGCATTTATTAGAGATGCAGTTAAAGTTCCTGTTTTAGTTGATGCAGGATTAGGTTGTGCAAGTGATGCTTCATATGCAATGGAATTAGGTGCAGATGGTATTTTAGCTAATACAGCAATTGCTCAAGCACAAGATCCAATGAAAATGGCAGAAGCATTTAAATATGCAACAATTGCAGGAAGAATGTCATATAAAGCAGGAAGAATCCCTAAAAAACCTTATGCAACGGCTTCTTCTCCAGTGGATGGATTAATTCAATTTTAGTTGTTTTTGAAGAAATTTTGAAATTTTTTGAAATTTCTTCAAAATACTCTTGACAAACTAAAAAAAATATATTATAATTCCGTCCACTTTTTGAAAGAATAAGTGTTTATTCGGGGCGTAGCGCAGTCTGGTTAGCGCACCTGGTTTGGGACCAGGGGGCCGGAGGTTCGAATCCTCTCGCCCCGACCATTTATGAGTGGTAGGTATAGCTCAGTTGGTTAGAGCATCTGGTTGTGGTTCAGAGGGTCGTGGGTTCGAATCCCATTACTTACCCCATTTTATCATTCTTTCAGGATGATTTTTATATAATTTTTTTGATGCGTCTGTAGCTCAGCTGGATAGAGCAATGCCCTTCTAAGGCATCGGTCACACGTTCGAATCGTGTCAGGCGTACCACTTTTAAATAAGATTAAAGTTGTTTGCAACTTGATCTTTTTTTTTGTCTATATGCGGATGTGGTGAAATTGGTAGACACGCCAGACTTAGGATCTGGTGCCTCACGGTGTGGAGGTTCGAGTCCTCTCATCCGCACCACCTTACTAAAATGAAATCAATAACTTTAAGTTCAAATCTACTTATTTTATTTTTCTTTATTATTAACATTATGTTAACTTGCCGCGGAATAGAGCAGTCCGGTAGCTCGTCGGGCTCATAACCCGAAGGTCGTTGGTTCAAATCCAGCTTCCGCAACCAAATTATTACTATCAAAAGAGTTTTAATCCACACAGTAAATTGTTTTTTTAGATGAAAGGAACAATAAAATGTCAATAACAGAAATAAATTTAATTAAGAAAATAGAAGTATTTTTTAGATTAATTCAAAAAAATGAGAATATTTTAGATGCACTTAGTAAATCAGGAATCGTAATTCCTAATAGACTACTTACTTTATTTGTAAAATAGTGAAGGAAGAAGATATAAAAAGAGAAAAACTCTTTTTATATTTATTCGTTAATAGTTACTCTACACCCTACATTTGAAATAGTTTCAATTAAATCATAATGAAGTTTCGATCTAAGTCTATAAATAAGAGTTCTTAATGTACTATTTGAGATAGTATGATTATGCCAAATCTTATACTCTAAATCTTCAAAGGTAACAATAGCACCATTTGCTCTAATTAGTATTCTAAGTAGTTGTCTCTCTTTTAGACCAAGTTTAATAAACATATCTTTATAGTATAACTTATCATTTACTTTATCAAAGTAGTAATCAAATCCAAGTCTCATAAGACTTTTATCAATTGCTGGAACCACTTCATTTTTACTTTTATAGATACCTAAAAGAATATTTGATTTTAACTCTTCTCTTTTAAAGGGTTTAATTAAGTAAGTTACAGGATTTGTTTCTATTGCTCTGTTTAATGTTTTTTCATCAGAATATGCAGTTGTATAGATAATTGGAATATTGTTGTTCTTTTGTATCTGTTTAGCTACATCAATACCATCTTTATCATCTCTTAAATCAATATCCATCAAAATAATATCTGGTTTAGTTCTTTTTACACTCTCAAGTGCACTATCATATCCTGTTGCCATATCTGTCACTATAAAATCAAGCTTTTCTAGAACTTTTTTGATTTCAAGTGCAACAATCGTTTCATCTTCTACTATTAATACTTTATTCATCATCTCATTTTCTAAAAATTATTTTTTTATACAGAAGTATATCATTTTTTCGTCACACCTTTGTCACACTTACTGTTTTAAAAAGACTTTTTTAAAAAATCTTGATGCTAAACTAGGATTATAAGAAATTATTAAAAAAGGTATATCAACATTTCCATAAGCATCTAACTCTTTTTCTACTTTTACTCCACCAAGCTTTTCAAATAGTTTCAGGTGGTCTGCTCTTATTCCAGAAAGTGCTAGGTCAATGTTATTGTTTATAAAGATATTATAAATACCACACATTAGATATTTAAACTCTTGATTAAGACCTTTATTTCTATTTTTAACAATATTTCTTGAAATCTCACCTATAAGATTAAACTCTTCTCTTTGTTTACTAAAAGAGCATTTTTCTTCAGAGGGTAAACCTTTTTTTGAATCAAATATAAGTCTAATAGTTCCAGATATTTCATTGTTATTTTTACAATAAATCACCGCTGAGTTCTTATCAAAAGTATCAAAATTTAGTCCATCAATTTCATCAGGACACTCCTTTTGATATGATATCTCATGGTAAACACTACTTCTTAATTTAAAAACCTCAATAAGCTCTTCAGCACTAAGGGCTAAGTTTGTATTTGAATATTTATCATCCCAATTTAGACTTCTATTAAAGCTAATTGTTTCTTCTATAGTCTCTTCTAGAAAAACTCTTTTTTTAAATACTTCAAGGGCATACCTTTGTTCTTCATTGAACTTTTCAGGTAAGTAGTCTAGTTGGCTGTTTATATTGTGAGTTACAAACTCTTGTAGAAAGTTAATAGATATATTTTTGTTTAAGTGACTCATGTGTTTGTCCTTTTTTAGACAAACTTTACATAAGCCCTGTCACAGTTTATGTCACAGGATTGTAAGAATTATTAAGTAAGAGTAGTGATTTTGCATCCAAGTGATGGGATTGTTTCAATAAGTTTATATTCAAGCTTAGTTCTAAGCCTATAAATTAATGTTCTTAATGCTCCTTTTGAAACAGGATAATCAGGCCACAGTAAATATTCTAAACTATTAAATGAAACAATACTTCCTTTAGCTTCTACTAAAATACTTAAAAGAGCTCTTTCCTTTATACTTAGTTTTATTCTAAGATTCTCATAGAATAGTGTTTCATCTTTTAGATTATAATAATAGTTTAGTCCTAGATGAATAAAGTCTTTATTTTTAAATAGTTCATAAGAGCTATTTATTTTGTGTAATGCTAAATAGATTGTAGTCTTTAACTCTTCTCTTTTAAAAGGTTTCAGTAAATATGCAATTGGGTTTGTTTTTACTGCTTTTTTTATTGTTTCTTCATCGGAGTAAGCAGTTATATAAATAATAGGGATATTCTTGATTTTTTGAATATCTATGGCAGCATCTATTCCACTTTTACTATTTTTTAGGTTTATATCCATCAAAATTATGGAAGGGTCTTTCTCTTTTACAAATTTTAGTGCTTCATCATAGTTTGTTGCACAAGCTACAACATAGTAACCTAGATTTTCAAGACTTTTTTTTATATCTAAAGCAACAATTGCCTCATCTTCTACAATTAGAAACTTTTCATTTGTCATCATCTTGCCAGATAATTTTTGTCTCTACTCCTTTCGTTGATTTAATCTCTATCTCACCTTTAAGCTGATTCCTTGCAAGTGTATCTACAAGGGTTAAGCCTAGAGAATCAGTTTGTTTACTCTCTTTAAATCCAATTCCATTATCTTTTACAAGGAAAGTGATTTCATTATGCTGTTTAAAAAGTTTTATTTCAATTGTTCCAATAAAATCTGGGAAAGCATATTTAAATGAGTTTGTAAGAAGTTCATTTAATATAAGTCCACAATAAACAGCTTGTTCCATTTTTATATTTGCTCTTACATCTAAATCAATATCAACATCTTTATGATAACTGTCAACAACCTCTTCAATAAGAGCTTCAAAATATTCATAAGTATTTACATGGGAGATATTATCTTGTTTATAAAGTAATTCATGAAGATGACTCATTGCATTAATTCTATTTTGAATAGTAACTAAGATATCTTGTAGTTTTTCATTGTGTATTTCATCTGCTTGAAGTCTTATTAAAGATACAATAGTTTGCATGTTGTTTTTTACTCTATGATTTAGCTCTTTTAATAAAAGCTCTTTTTCAATAAGTGTATCTTTTAAGTCTTTTGTTCTTAAGGATACTTCTTTACTTAATCTTTCAGTCTCATTTTGTTGATGAACGATTAATCTTTTATTTGCTTCATCTTTGTCTTTTTGTAGACTTGTTATTCTATTTGCAAGGGCAATCGAAAAAATAGTTGCTTCAGATACAAAAGAAGCTTCTACAATATAAGGAAAGTAATCATATACGTTAAATATTCCTGCACTTGATAGGAACATTGTAAGTCCAGATATTAAAAATACAAACCATCCAAAAAGTATAAAGTAGGCTTGTTTATTTCTTTTTATTGTTGCATATAGAGTTAATCCCATTAGATAAATTAATAAAAGCATTGTAAGTGTATTTCTATGTTTATCATAATCGTCTGTTAATAAGAAAAAAACAATAGAAATAGGAATTAGGATTAAATAGACGTTTAAAAAAGCATTGTTTTTAGGATACTGCTTTGTATTTAAAAACTCTTTTGTAAATAAAGCAAGGGCAATAATAGGTATAGCAACAATTACAGGTGCATATTTTAATATTTCTTCTATCCAACCATCAGGAAGCATATATATTGTTGCAAAGCCAACATATAAAAGATGATGAACTATAATCCCAATGATATAAACAACATAATATAAGTAACTTATATCTTTTGTAAAAAAGAAGATAAATAGATTATAAATTCCCAAAATAAACATTGCACCAAAGAATAGGGCTAATATCATTTGATGTTTTAACTCTTTTTCAAAGAAAGTAAAGTTTTCCCAAAGTTTGAGTTTTATAATCATAGTTGTAATATCTGAACTTGCTTTTATATAAATAGTTTTTTCACTATTTGGTTTAATTAATATTGGAAAAGCTGAGTTAACTGTCTTAATATCATTTTGTCTAAAATATAAACCTTTTAAGGCTTTAATATTACTATCTAAATCATAAAATGTAATATGACTAGTCAAAGCATTGTCATACTCTAAAACTCTTTTAATCTCTTTATTTGTGGTGTTTTTTAGTTTAAATCGTATCCAAATATTAAAGTTTGGTGCATAACCATAAGAGAGTCTACTTTCACTATTTTTTTGAAATAAATCATCATTCTCTTTTATATCATTTATGCTTAGTTCTTTTGTATAGTCTATATGAATATCTGAATATTTTAATATATCTAGCTCTTTTATATCTTCATAAACTAAAACAGGTTTTGCATAAAGAGTAGTAAATAATAAAAAGATAGAAATAATAATTTTATTGAGCATAAAAAGTCCTAATTGTAATTGCTAAATTATACACAAGATAAATTATTTACATATAAAATATGTCTTTTTTGTTATTATTTAAAAAAAGAGAAACATGGCTAGTTATATTATATTAATTTAAGGTTCTTTTGTTAAAATTTCAACCCTAAAAGTTATTTTGAACTTTTAATTTGGGGTATCGCCAAGCGGTAAGGCACTGGTTTTTGGTACCAGCATTCGTAGGTTCGAATCCTGCTACCCCAGCCACTTTTTCAATATTAGTTAGCCGCGGAATAGAGCAGTCCGGTAGCTCGTCGGGCTCATAACCCGAAGGTCGTTGGTTCAAATCCAGCTTCCGCAACCAATCTTAATCTTTCTCTTTTTTTATCTCTGAAGCAGTCTTGATAATATCGACACCATATTTTTCCCTCAAAGCTTGTATTTCATTTCCTAGTTTTTTCTTTTTTAAATCATTTTCATATTCAAAGATATTATAGGTGTGCTCATTCTCTTTTGAAAAGTTATAAACAGTTATATTAAGTTGTACTACACCGTGGGAAGGATGATTATCATTTTTTAAAAATAGCTCTTTTATATTTGCTTTAAAATCTTCTTCATTAAATATTCTATTTACATTTACAAAATTTTTTGATTTAATTCTTGATTCATATCTTATTTGTAAAGCATAAGATAGTGGGTTTTTATCTGTTTTTTTAACAATAAAAGATAAATATCTACTAAGTATAATTACTCTTCTAATTAACTCTTCTCTATCATAAATAGGATCAAAACTTCTTCCTATTCCTATAGATTTTTTATCTCTTTGAAGATTCAATTTATTATCTTCAATTCCACAAACCCTATTATATAGTTCAATCCCCGGCTTCTTCCATGAGTAAAACAGGTCTTTTTTACCTTCTATATCTCCTAAGGTTTTTATTCCATAACCTTTAAGTCTTTCTTGGTATTTTTTACCAATACCTGGAAACTCTTCTATTGGAATATCTTTTGTGAAATTTTTTATATGCTCTTTTCTAACAAATTTAATTCCATTTGGTTTAGCATGTTCAGTAATTAGTTTTGAAAGGTATTTAGAAGGTGCAATTCCAATTGATATTGGTAAGTCAAGCTCTTTTTTTATCTTTTGTTTTAATTTAAAGGCAAACTCTTCTACATCTTCATCTTTTATATAACCACTTAAATCTCCAAAGAATTCATCAATAGAAAACTGCTCAACTAAGGGAATCTCTTTTTTTAAAAGCTCACATAATCTTTTTGATAAGTCGTGATATAAAGGATAGTTTGGGGGAATCATTTTTAGATTTGGACAAAGTTTTAGAGCTTCATTTACACTCATTGCAGTTTTCACTCCAAAGGCTCTTGCCTCATATGAAGCAGTAGTTACAATTCCTCTTATTCTTCCATTTTCATCTACAAAATACTCTTTAAAACTTTTCTTACCTTCATTTGTAAGAATAGTACTAACAAAAGCTCCTCCATTTTCACTGACTTTTCTTAGCTCTTTTTGACTTGAAAAAATATTTAGATTACTTCTTCCTCCTACAGCAGTAGGAATGTTCTCTAAGGTTTTGTCAACAGTTCTATGGGCGGATACAAAAAAACAGTCTAGGTCTAGGTGTAAAAACATAAAACTATTATAGCAAATAATATTTCAATTTGCAATAAAATTTCATATAGTAATATTTGAGATTAAATCAATATCCTCATCAACAATAATTATTACATCAATACAGTAAGCTACATCAAGTTTTTTTGTTTGTAAATAGTAATCAATACTTCTTTTTAATTTGGATATTTTGGAAGGAGTTATATTATTTATAGCAGATTCATAATCAACAGAGGATTTTACTTCTACAAAGTGATAGGTATCATTTTTCTTTGAAATGATATCTATCTCACCAAGCTTTTTAGCATAAAAGTTTTGTTCAACTATCTCAAAGCCATAGGATTTTAAATAGTCACATGCTTTTTGTTCAGCTGCTTGGCCTTTCTCTTTTGTAGACATGATTTTTTAAATCAACCGCCACCTACAAACTGTAAAAGTTCAAGTTTGTCATTCTCTTTTACAGTATAAGAATTCCATTCATCTTTTTTTACAATTTCCATATTTACAGCAGCTGCCATTACTTTTTCTTCAATTCTTAATTCATCAATAATTGCTTGTAATGTAGAGTTATCTGGGAAGTTTTTATTTTCTCCATTAACAATAAGCTCCATTTAGATTCCTTTGTTTTTAGTGATTTTAACACAAGTTTCTTTTATACTTATCAAATATAAAAGAAACTTTTTATTTTAAGATGGGAATGAAAACTTAGAAAGTTTCCCATTCGTCATCATTACTTTTTTCTGCTTGAATAACTCTAGTTTGAACAGGTTCTTTCTTCTCTACTTTTTTAGGTGCTACTTTTTGTGTTGAGTAGTTTATTTCTGTAGTATGAGAATGACTAGTTGTTTTAACGCTTGTTTTATTTAAAAACTCAGATTTATTTGCTTCATTAACAATATTCATTGCCATTTGTGATGTTTGGTTTGCAATATCACTTGTATTATTAGCAACATTTGCATTTTCTTGAGTTGCTTTATCTAATTGTGCAACTGCATCATTAATCTGTGCAATACCAGTTGTTTGCTCTTTTGAAGCAGTTGTAATGTCATTGATTAGGCTTTCTGTTTCTTGAACTTTTGCATAAATTCCATCATAACCTTCAATCATTTTTTGAGAAATAGCTTTACCATTATTTGCTTTTTCTGTAGCATTTTCAACAATTGTTTTAATCTCTTTTGCTGCTTCAGCTGACCTTGAAGCTAGGTTTCTAACTTCTGCTGCAACAACTGCAAAACCTTTTCCTGCTTCACCAGCAGTAGCTGCTTCAACGGCTGCATTAAGAGATAGAATATTTGTTTGGAAGGCAATTTGATCAATTACTGTAATTGCATCTGCAATAAGTTCTGTTTGTTCATTAATCTCTTCCATAGATGAAGTTGTTTCACTAGCAAGGTTTTGACCTGTTTTAACAGAACCTGTTAATTCTTGAGTATAAGTTGCCATTTGAGCAATATTTCCAGAAGTATTTGTAATAGTTCCAGTAATCTCTTCTAAGGCAGCAGCAGTCTCTTCTAATGAAGCAGCTTGTTGATTTGAACTCACACTTAATTTCTCAACATTAGAACGTAGCATCTCTGCATTTTCATTCATAGTAGACCCGTTTGTTAAGTTATCAAGTAACATTTTATTGATTATCTCTGATAATTCATTTAATGTTTTTGCAACTTCACCTTTAGGGGTTTGGATATTTGTTCTAAAGTCTCTGTTTTTGAAGCTACTTAATACTTTGTTAACTTCATTGATATCATTATGAACATTACTTTCCATAATTTCTAGCATTTCATTAAAGATAATTTGTAACTCTTTAAGTGCTTCATTTTGAGTTGTTTTACTAATTTTTTTATCAAGGTGACCAGCTTTTACTTCTTCAACTACTCTTTTTACATCTTCAATTAAAGCAGCATCTTGTTCAATTAAAGATTGCGTTTTTTGAATATTTTGATTTACTTCTTTAGACATAGTACCAATTTCATCTTTACTACTATCATCAAGCATATCAATATTTGATTGCTCTTTATTTAGGTATTTAAAGAAGTTTAATAGACCATTTTGGAAGTTTTCAAGTGGGTCGAAAATACTTTTCTTTGCAATTAAAAGCATAATAAAAGCTAAGATAATCATAATTATAAAAATAATTATAATATTAGTAATCATAGTACTAAAAATCTCTTCTTCAGTTGCCGCTTTCATTTTATTAATTGAAGTGCTAATATTATCTACATATGCACCCGTTCCAATAACCCAATCCCATGGTTCAAACTTCATTACATAAGAGAACTTTGGTTGTGGTTTTTCAAAACCAGGTTTTGGCCATACATACTCTACAAGACCACCTTTTGGATTTCCTTGAGTGATTTTTGCCATCTCAACAAATAGATATACTCCATTTGGGTCTTTTACTTTTGATAGGTCTTTTCCATTTAGAGCTGGTTTAATAGCATGCATAACCATATTTGGATGGGAATCATTAATCCAGTAGTAACCATCTTTACCATATCTAATACTTTCAATAGCATCTAGGGCAGCTTTTTTATAGCTTTCTGTATTTTCAGGGTCATTTTGCGCTCTTTTATAAAAAGCTTCTACAGTTTTAATAGCTATTTCAACATAACTTTTTAGCTCAGCTTCTTTTGAACTATAAGCATCTTTTTCAAACTTATCTGTAATTGTTTCAGAGGTTTTGTATAGTGCAATATTTGATTCAACTAATATAATCACTGAAACAATTACAATAGAACTAATTACGATTGCTAATAGTTTAGCTTTTATTGATAGATTTTTCATTTAAGTCCTTCGAACATAATATAACTATGCTATTGTACTTAAACTAAGGTATAAAGAAAATTTTTCAAAGTTACAAAAATGTTATTTATAACAATTGTTACTTTTTTACATAAAGAGTTTTAAACCTATCTCCCATTCCTGTAGGCTCAATAAGAAGTTTAACTTTTTGAAGTTCTTTTAAATAGACAGACTCACTTGTATGAGCTTTTAGTATTTCAAGTAGTTCTATTACTCCAAAGTTAACAAGAGAGTTCATTTGTGTATCAAATTTAATATCAGTGATGTTATTTTCCTCAAAGATATCAATTAAATAATTAAAACATACATCATAAGTAATATCGCTTGTTTTATAAGAAGATTGTAGATTTATTTTTTTATCAAAAATTGGTAATACATCGTGGTTCTTATAAACTCTTGTAGAAAAATCATTTCTATAAAATCTATCTCCATAATCAAAAGTTAGAAAGTGAAAGTTTTTGATATTTGACTTAATTGTTTTTATAAATTCTTCATAGTCTAAGCAAACTTCACCTTTAGTAATAGAGTATTTTTTACAGTGTTCTAAAAGTTTTTTATCCTCACATTCTTCAAAAACTATTTTTTCATCTTCAAGAAAAGCTTGGTAGAGAACTTCTTCTTTTTCTAAAACTAATTCACAAGCAAAGGCATCAAATATTTCATTTGCTAAAATAAAAGCACAGTCAAGTTTTACTTCACTTATATCATTGTAGTGAATAAGATTAATCTCATTTCCAAATGATTCTTCAAAATATTGTTTTTGAAACTTTTGTAAATGTTCAAATCTTTCAACAATAGCAAAATTAAGACTCTTTAGCAGTTCTGGTTTTAAAGTATAAATAAATTGAATTATGTCCGCTAAAAGGTAACCATGATGTGCTCCAATTTCTAAGATTGTAGTATCTTTTTTTAAACTACCATTTTGAATTTCATTTATGATTTTTTTAGCAATTGCTCCACCAAAAAAACTTGAAGTAGATACTGATGTATAGAAGTCTCCTTCTTTTCCAATCTCTTTATAAGTACTGTAATATCCATCATTTGAATAAAGCCATTCATGCATATATTGTTTGAAAGTTTTTCTATTTGAATTCATTTTTGAAGTTTAGCTAAAAAAGTTTGATATTTCCTATACAAGGTGTAACTGCATTGTAAATGAATTTAGATATAATACCTATTATAAATTATTTCAAAATAAGGAGTAGCCCAATGGAAAAAAGAACGAAGATTTTAGCAACACTAGGACCTGCAAGTAACAGTGTTGAGATGATTGAGGGGCTAATTAAAGCTGGGGCAAATATGTTCAGGCTTAATTTTTCACATGGTGATCATGAGTATCATTTAAATACATTAAATAATATTAGAACTGCTATGAATAATCTTAATACTACAATTGCAGTATTACAAGATATTTCTGGTCCTAAAGTGAGAATTGGTGATGTTAAAGAACCTTTTGAACTATTAAAAGGTGATGAAATTACTTTTGTTAGAAATGAAATAGTTGGAGAAAAACAAGCTGATAAAAAATATATAGTATCAATCAACTATCCAGAACTACTTGATAAAGTAAAAGTAGATGAGTATATCTATTTATATGATGGAACTATTAGAGCAAAAGTTACTCAAACAGGTGAAGAGATTAAAGCAGTTGTTGAAAACCATGGAGTATTAGCTTCTAAAAAAGGAATTAACTTCCCAAATACTGTAATTGATATTGATGTTATTACAGAAAAAGATAAAAAAGATATCGCTTGGGGTGTTGAAAATAAAGTTGATTACTTTGCTATCTCTTTTGTTCAAAATAAAAGAGACATGGAACATGCAAGAGAACTTCTAGGTAGCTATAAGGGTAAACTTATTGCAAAAATTGAGAAGTTTGATGCCGTTGAGAATATTGATGAGATTATTGAAGCAAGTGATGGTTTAATGGTTGCAAGGGGTGACCTTGGAATTGAAGTACCATATTATGAAGTACCAACTATTCAAAAAAGACTTATCAAAAAAGCAAATGAAGCTTGTATGCCTGTTATTACAGCAACACAAATGCTTTTATCAATGACAGAAAATGAAAGAGCAACAAGAGCTGAAATCTCAGACGTTGCAAATGCTGTTTTAGATGGAACTGATGTTGTTATGTTAAGTGAAGAGAGTGCAGTTGGAGTTGATCCAATTAATACTGTTGAAACAATGGCTAATATTATCAAAAAAACTGAAGAGATTTATCCTTTTGATAAGCATGAAAAGTTAGCATATCATGATGAGTTTGATGTTATTCAAGCTACAGCTACAAAATTAGCAGATGATTTAGGTGCTAAAGGTATTATTGCTCTTACAAGTTCAGGTAAGTCTGCAATGAAAATATCTAGATATAGACCTAAAACACCGATTTATATCTTCTCTCACAAAAGAAGAGTATTAAATCCTTTATGTGCAAACTGGGGAGTTTTCCCAATTGCTAAAATAAAAGCTGCACAAGCATCTAAGATGATTCATATTATGCTTAAAAAGCTTGAGGCTAAAGGATTATTAGATAAAGAGGGAATTTATATTGCAACGATTGGATATCCAGTAGGTATTCCAGGAAGTACAAATACTATTAAGATATTAACTCCATCTGAGATGGATTACTATTTAAACCTTCCAGCAATGAAGAAAAAATAGTTATAGTTTAAAAGGAAGCTTTATTCTAAATAAAGCTCCTTTGAACTTTTGATCATGATAAGTAAAGCTCTTATTCTCTACTTCAATTTTACCTTTTAGATTTGAATCAATTATATTTTTAGTCATATAAAGACCAATCCCTGTTCCTTGTGATTTAAACTTAGTTGTAAAGTATGGTTCAAAAACTCTATCTATGACATCTTTTTTTATCCCACCTGCATTATCATAGATTTCTAGTAACACATTCTCTTTTTGTTTTTTAATTGTTATAAAAATATATCTAGGAGTCTCTCTTTCAAGTAGGGCATCTTTGGCATTGTTTAAGATATTTAATAAAACTTGAATTAACTCATTTTCATAACTATTTATGGAAACATCATCAATACTAAAAATTAGTTCAATCTCTTTATTGTCTAAATTCGCAGAGATAAGGCTTAAGACATTATTTAAAGTATCTTCTATTTTAAACTCTTTAATATGTTTATCTTTTGAGTAATAGTTTCTAAAATCATCAATTGTATTTGATAATAGTTTAGTGCTAGTTACAATTGCTTGTAAGTCTTTGTCTAAATCCTCATTACTTATTTCACCAACTTCTTTTTTTACTCTAATTCCACTAGCTAAAGTACTAATAGCAGATAAAGGTTGTCTCCATTGATGAGCAATATTTCCAAGCATCTCACCCATTGCAGCAAGCTTTGATTGTTGATTTAATAAAGAGTCTTTTTGTCTAAGAGTATTTACTTGTTGTTTTACTTTTTGCTCTAATTCTTCATTTAGTTTATGAAGTTTATTATTACTATCTTCTATGCTTTTTGAGTAGTATTGGAAAATATTTTTTAATCTTCTTGATAGTATAAGTATAATTGCAATAATTAATATAGTAACTAGTAGTGAAGCTAAAACTATAGTGGAAATATCATCTTGTAAGTTTCTATTTAATAGTTCTTGTTTTCTTTTTATTTCTTCATTTAAATTATCATTATAAAGTCCAGTACCTACTACCCAATCTAAAATGGGTACATATTTAACATAAGATATTTTTTTAGAAGGAAGTTCCCCTTTAAAGAGTTTTTTTGATTGTTCATATTCAATAAAAGAAGAACTATTTTTAATTACTTTTTTAACGATTAAGGATACATTTTTCTGTATACTTGCATCTAATTTATCAATTGGAACTCCAATAATCTCTTTATTTTTATGTAGAATTGAAGTTCCTTTTGAATCCATAATAAAAATATATGAGTCATCTGGGTATTTGAGTTTTTTTAGAAATTCTATAGAGTTTTTAGAAATATCTCTTTTAATATCTTTTATATATAAAGCACTTCCTATAACAATATCTAAAGGTTCAAATAGCTTTAAAAAGCCAATTTTTTCTTCTTTTATAGTTGAGTTTGGTCGAGTCCAGTGCCAAGATGTAAAACCTTCTTTTTTATTATTTTTAAATACATCTTCAAAACTTTCATAAAAGTTTAATCCATTTATATCTTTTACATTTTTAATTGAATTTCCTACGTGAGAAGGTGTTCCTGCATTTGATACCACTTTTGCACTTTTTCTATCATAGATAAAAAAGTAACCATCCATATTCTCAAAAAACCTCAATTTATTTATTCTCTCATCAATAAAAGAGTATAGTTCTTCTTTTGGAAGGTGGGAGTGGTTTTTATACATAAGATTTAGATATTGGTATCCAAGGTTTACAATATCTTTTATTGAATGTTTTGATCTAATAATTTCATTTTCATAGTTTTCATTTAGAAGAAGAGTTAGATTATCTATTTTCTCTTTTATTGAGTTTTTTAGTTCTAGTGTATGAGCTTGTCTTAGTTTATCAATTTCATTATTATGAACTTCATATCTAGAAGATACAAATATATTTGTTAGAATAAAGGATGTAAGTATTATTCCAATAATTGGAAGAAGAACAATCCATTTTATAATTTTTATTTCATCTGCTAATTTACTCATGATAAATTATTATAGCATAAAGCTATAATAATTAGGCGTTTTATCAAATGATTTTAGAATATATTTCTAAGAGCTCAATTTGTTTCTGTAGCTCTAAAATTTGTACTTCTAGGGATTTAATTTTTTGAGAGTTTGCTAAAGTATCAACATCACTTTGCGTTTTTAGTTGAGCATTTTTTTCTTCAACAATAATTTTTAATAAAGAGTCATAAAGTTTATAATCTTCTTTTGCTATCTCTTTTTTTCTTTCAATCATATCTATTTTAGAAAGCTTTGTTTTATAGAAATTTTGTTCTTCTAAAATTATATTATTTAGATTTAATTTTGATTTTAGATATTCGATTCTTTGTGCTTCTACATCATTTAATGCTCTTACATCAAGTGGCATTGAAACAGAAACTCCATAGTTAGTTGTTGTTTCATCTTGAATATTAGTATTTCCATCTGTATCATGGTAATGGCTATAATCCATACTTACACTAAAAGTAGGTAAGTATTGAGACATAGACATTGATGCTAAATAATCTTTTTGTTTTACATCAACTCTTGCTTTTGCTAACTCTAAAGAGTTTTCTAAAAAGTTTTCTTTATCTGTAAGAGTTAACTTTGGTAACTCAAACTTTTTATACTCTTTACTTGCTAGATTATTAAAGTTGTTTTCTAACTCTTTTTTTTGAAAGTATAAATCTGCAAGGGCATTTTTAACACTGTTTGCATCTAAAATGGCATTGTCTAAATAAGAAGTATCTAAAAAGCCATTAAACACTTGCTCTTTTTTTCTTTGAATATCTATGTTTGCATTTTTTAATAAAAACTCATTTTTCTTGATATTTAAATCTATAATATGAAGATTAAAAAGTAAAGTAGTTACTTGTTTTATTAACTCTTTTCTTTGAGTTTCAATATCCAAGTCATTATATTTGAAGTTTACATTTGCATATTTTATTGCACTATAGATACCACCACTTTTGAAAATGGGTTGATTTATAGATATCATACTTCTTGCTGTATCGTAAGTCTCAGTATAATCTTTTTTATAACTCAAAGTAACTGGATTAATCCAGTCTTTTCTTAACTTTGAGCTATTTTCTTCATTTTGCTTTTTAGAAAAATCAATAATATCTAATCTGTCTTGCGAAAGAATTTTCTCATCTACTTCTTGGGCAAAAGAACTAGATAGAAAAATAGTTGAAACAAAAAATAGACTAGCTAACTTTTGAAATTGCATTATCTAACCTTTTAAATCCTTCATCAATCTCTTTTTTAGATATTGTTAATGGAGGTAAAAGTCTTAAAGTATTTTTTCCAGCTCTTAAAACTAAAACACCTTCTTCAAAGGCACTTTTTATAATAGCTGCAAGAGAGTCCGCATCTTTTATTCTAATACCTTTCATTAATCCAACACCAACTTTTTCTTGTAATAAGTTAGTATGTTTTTCTACAAGTTCATTTATTTTATTATCAAAGTAGATAATAATCTCATCTAATGTTCCTGCATTTTTATACTCATCTAAAATATCAACAACTTTTCCTGCAGCAGCTGTACTTAAGTAGTTTCCTCCAAAAGTAGAACCATGGTCACCGTATGTAAATAAATCTTTATGTTTAGTTACCACTGCTCCAATAGGAACTCCACCACCAAGACCTTTTGCTAAAGTAATAATATCAGGCTCAATTTCATATAGGTTTGAAGCTAAGAATTCACCTGTTCTATATACTCCTGATTGAACTTCATCAATAATAAGTAAAATACCTTGCTCTTTTAAAAACTTTGCAAGTTCTTGAATATCTTTTTTATCAAAGGGTTGAACTCCACCTTCTCCTTGAACTAACTCAATCATAACTGCAACAGTTTCATCATCAATTGAGTTATAAATATCATCAATTCTTGCATCATATTTGAAACCATCTGGGTATGGTGCAAAGTTTGGTGAGTGCATAGACGCTTGACCTGTTGCTTTAACTGTTGTTATTGTTCTTCCATGGAATGAATGCTCTAAAGTGATTACTTTATATCTTTTTTTATCAAACTTAGTTTCACCATATTTTCTAGCTAGTTTAATAGCACCTTCATTTGCTTCTGCTCCTGAGTTTGCAAAGAATGTAGCCACGTCCATCTCTGAAAGTTTTGCAATTTTTTCAGCAAGTTTTGCTTGAGGTTCAATTGCATAAAGGTTTGAAATATGAATAATATTATTAGCTTGTTTACAAATCTCATCGGCAACTTCTTTATTTCCATGACCAACTGAAACAACTCCAATTCCAGAAGTAAAATCAATATAGTCCTTATCTGTTTCATCAAAAAGTGTTGCGTTAATACCTTTTTTAAAGTTTACATAATTTCTTGCATATGTTTGAAGTACAAACTGTTTATCTAGTGTTTCTAACATTTTTTTCCCTAAAAATTATAATATATAAAAAAGATTATATCTAATTAATATTAACGAAAGTTATCAATAGCTTTTTGGTAGTATCGATTTAAGTCAAAAAGCCCAAATTGTAATTCATCTTGCTTTTTAAATTCATTTGTAAACCAATCATATTCATCCCAAAAATTAGGATTTGCTCTATTTATTATATATTTTAATATTAACTCTTTTTGCTCATCTGTTCCTTGATAATCATAGATTAAGTGGAAAAATTCATTTAAATCTTTTTGTTTTACTTTTACAAAGATATTTGGATAAGAACCAATAAAGCCTTCAATAAAATTGATTCTATCTTTTTTAGGATTCAACCTTGAGTCTTCATCGAACATAAGTGCAACATTATCATGCCATCTATTTATAACCATAGTATAAATTAGGTTTTCACCATTTTTAAGCTCTATTCTTATATAGGCTAAGTTGGTTTTATCATCAGTGTGGTATTGAATAAATTTAGAATTATTTGGAAGAGTTAATGTCTTAAAAGTTTGTTCTATTTGTTCTTTATTTTCATACTCTTTTAAGATCTTTACTGGAATATACTCTTTATCTATAAAGTTAATTGGATCTTTTTTTATATCTAAATATGAGAATAGTTTATCTGTAAACTCTTCTTTATAATCATTTGTTTGGTAATTTATATTTGGTTCATTATTTGAAGGAACATAAAGTGATAATCTTTTTGCTAACCAACCTTTATACCAAGAGTTGAAGTACTCTTTTCTTGAATCCTTTGGTAAAAACTCTAAAAAGTTTGTTTCTCCTTCTATTCTAAGTCTATCCATATGTTTTCTAACTAAAAACTGGTGAGAAGTACTTCCAAAAACATCAAAACCAGCAACAAGTGAATAATAAAGTCTTTCAATTAAAGGAAAATCTATAACCCACATAGTTTTAGGAATATCTCCTAGAGCTCCTTTATGAACTGATGCAGAATCAAAATGTCTATAAATAGTTAGTATTGAATCATTTTTATTATCATTATACTCATTGCCTTTCCAAAGCTCTTTTAATCCAAGACCTTGGGGATAATATTTACTATAAATTTTATTTCTATTTTCAAAATATATTTTTGCTTGTTGATAGTTTTTTATAATTGTAAAGGTTTCTAATAAATCAGGAGTTGCTCCATATTTATTTGGAATAGAAAGGTTCTTTAGGTTTTCATCTAAATAGTTTTTATCTTTCACAGAAACATCTGCTTCGGGGTCAATAAACATTACCCAGAAGTGGTCATTGATTACATTTAGTGCAATTTGACCTTTACAAACAGGACCTCTAATATACGTCATTATAAAGTAGTGAATATTATCAAGTAAGAATTTATACCTACTTTTTGCAGGAATTTGTTTAAAAGTTTTAAGTGCATTTGCAGAAACTTTAGTATCAAAAGCAGGCATATATGGCTTTTCAAGCCAAGCAGTATTTATAAATAGCTCTTTGTAGGTTTTTAATCTTTTATCATCTAATGTATAAACCATATGTGTTTTATGAACAATAGTTGAGGTAATAGGTTGAATTCTATAATAAAACTTCTCTTCTATTTTACTATATGGAAACCTTGTAGGAATAATATCAATTTCACCTGTTTTAGTTCTTGACCTCACTAGTTGAAAAAAGTTTTTACTACTATTGTCAAAACTAAGGTGTGCTAAAAATAAGTGTTCATAGATATATCTAGCAGTAACTTGATATTTCATTTTTTGATTATTAAAAAACTCTTCATACTTTTGAATTTGCTCTTTTTCAAGTTTAGATATTATATTTTTTTTATCATCTACAAAAGAGTTTGATTCTAACCATGAACTTAGAAGTTTATGCTCTTTTTTATTTAATGCAGGAAAACCATAAGGCATAGCTTTGTGAGGGTTTTCTTTTAAATAATCATCTAACTCTTTTTGATTTTTTACACAGGCTAATTCATCTGTTTCAGGAGAGTAGTCACCTTTATTTAAAGGGTTCTTTTGTTTCTCTTCTAATAATCTTAGCATAATAGATTCATTTGATTTTTCAGAATCTTTAAAATGATTAGTAACGGAGAAGAAATCTTTTTCTCTCCATTGCTCTTCTGTTTTAGCATCTACAAAAAGTCTTGAAGGTTCAACGGCAGTTAATCTATTTGCATAAATATCCTCTTTTGAAGCTCCTCTAATAAGTCCTTCAAACGATGAAAGCTTTAATTGACAAGGTGAGTTATAACATGAGTGGCAAGTAACGCATCTATTATCTAAAATAGGTTTGATATCTTTTGTGAATGATAATTGTTCTTTTGCAAATATAGTATTTGGAAATAGGGCAAGTAAAGCTAAAAAAAAGATGAGGTGTAACTTCATTATAAAAATCCTAAAATTTTGAGTGAAAACATTATACTTAAATAAAAATTTTAAAGCTGTTTTTGATAAAATCAAAATTAAAATTAAAGGGAATAAATGCAGCACCTAATCCGTACAGCAGATTTTACAAAAGAAGAAATTCTAGAAGTTTTTGATGATGCTAGAATGTTTCTAGATATGCAAAGTAATGAAGTTCTAAAGGGAAAAATTGTAGTAAATCTATTTTTTGAAGATTCTACAAGAACTAGAAGTGCTTTTGAAATGGCAGCTAAAAGACTTGGAGCGCAGGTAATTTCTTTAGATGTAGGAAGAAGCTCAAGAAGCAAAGGTGAAACTATCTTTGATACTATTGCAAATATTAACGCAATGCAGCCAGATGCTATTACTATTAGACATAGTGAATGTGGACTTCCTGGAACTTTAGTTGACCATGTTGATTGTCCTATTATCAATGCCGGTGATGGTAAACATGCACATCCTACTCAAGCACTGTTAGACTTCTTTACTATTTATGAGCACTTTAATGGAGAAGTAGAAGGAAAGAAAATTGCAATTATTGGAGATGTAAAAAGTTCAAGGGTTGCAGGTTCTAATAGAAGACTTCTTTCAAGATTTGGAATGGACGTTTGTTTTGTTGCTCCTGATTGTTTCAAATATGAAGATAGTGAGTTTAAACAATATGATACTTTAGATGAAATCATTGATGAGGTTGATGTTGTTATGAGTTTAAGAACTCAACTTGAAAGACATGACGAAGTATATTTTACATCATTAACTGACTATGCAAAGAACTATTGTATTACAAAAGATACTTTTGGAGATAGAGATATTTTATTACTTCACCCAGGACCAGTAAATAGAAATATTGATATTTCTGATGAAATGTTAGTTGACCCTAGAAATAAAATCTTAGAGCAAGTAAGAAATGGTGTTGCTGTAAGAATGGCAATTTTAAAGAAACTTATAAAGTAAACTAGCTAAATAAATTGAATAAAGACTTACAAAATCTACTAAATAAATATGGCTCTTCAAAGGAGCCATTTTTTTTTCTTATCTCTTATGATTTATCAAAATCTTATGTAAAACCGTTAAGTGAACTTCCTAATGAAGTAAAATATGAGATAAATGAAAAAGTATCTTCAAAACTTTCAACTAAAGCCTTAGAAAAAGAAGAGTTGAAAAAGTATCCACTATCTTTTAACGAGTATAAAAAGACTTTTGATATTTTACAAGAACATATTAAAAATGGAAACTCTTATATTCTAAACTTAACAGCAAAAACAAAAATAGAAACTAAATTTTCATTAGATGAAATCTATAAAAAAGCAAATGCAAAATATAAGTTAAAATTTTTTGATGAGTTTGTTTGTTTTTCCCCTGAAAAATTTATAGAAATCAAAAAAAATAAAATAGCAACATATCCTATGAAAGGAACAATTGATAGTAAGGTTGAAAATGCAAGTGCCAAAATCTTAGGAAATATAAAAGAGATGGCAGAACATACTATGGTTGTAGATTTACTTCGAAATGATTTAGGAATTGTGGCAAACAAAATAAAAGTAGACAAGTTTAGGTATATTGATAAAATAAATGCAGGTGATAAAAAACTTTTACAAGTTAGTTCTAAAATAACGGGACAACTTGATGAAGATTGGCACAGTAAAATAGGTGATATTTTAACTTCAATTTTACCAGCAGGTTCTATAACTGGAACGCCAAAGAAAAAAACTGTTGAAATACTAAAAGAGAATGAATCTTTCGATAGAGATTACTACACAGGTGTTTTTGGAGTATATGATGGAAAATCACTAAACTCTTGCGTTATGATAAGATTTATTGAAAAAGATGAAAAAGGAAACCTTTATTATAAAAGTGGTGGAGGAATTACCTGTGATTCAAATGTTGAAGATGAATACAAAGAGCTTATTGATAAAATCTACTTACCCTTTTAATTACAAAAAGATTACATAAAAACTTATTTTTTAAACTTGTAACCAAAAAGTTTATTTCTTGTATTAAAATCCTTGAAATTTTTTTTAGGAGAAGATATGAAGAACACTATTTTTGTAATAGAATATGCAAAAGGAAGTGACAAAGGCTTTGATGGTTTTAGACCTGATACTAAACCAATTTTAGATGCAATTGAGGAAGTTGGTGATTATAAAACTGAGATAGTTTTTTATAGACCAAATAGAAAGTATGAACTACTTGAGTATTTAAAAGAAAAAGCAGTTTCAGTTATAAGTAGAATTAACCCAGGAAATTTAAAAGAAGTAGATGAATATTTTCAATTCTTAAAGGCATTAGGAAATGCAGGAGTTGAAGTTCATACTCACCCAGATGTTATGATTAATCTTGATTTTAAAGATATTCTAGCAAAACTAAAGGGAACTAGACTTGGTGATGAAGATACATATTTTTACAATACATTCACTGATTTTGCAAGAAAATTCCCTGCTGATTTAGATAAATATGGAATTAGAGTTTTAAAGACAAACTACGGTTCTACAGGTGAGGGCGTATATTTAGTATCTAAAAAAGATGATGGTTCAATTTTCTCTGTTGAGGCTGTAAACAATGAGAAATTTTACTATGACAACATCAATGAGTTTTTAGAAAAGTTTGAATCAAGATTTGAAGAAGAATCAGAATATGCCGCATACTTCAAAGGTAAAAATGGTTTTGTAGGATGTAGATATTTAGAAAGAATTGCTGAAGGTGAAGTAAGAGTTTTACTTGTAAATGATAAACCTATTTCTGTTGTTCATAAAAAACCTCAAGAGGGTGAATTTTCTGCAACTTTATTCTCTGGGGCTCAATATAAATATGAATCACCAGATGATCCAAAATGGAAAGATGTAGTTAAACTTACAACAAAAGGTTTAAAGGATTTAAAACCATTTTTAAAAGGTCAAAACTATCCACTTCTTTGGACTATGGATTATATTATGGATTATGATAAAGATGGAAATGATATCTATGTTTTATCTGAAATCAACTGCTCTTGCGTAGGAATCACAACAGAACTTCAATATGCAAAAGAAGTTGCAAAGGTATTTGAAACTTCAAAGAAAAAGAAGAAAAAGTAGGTTTATCCTACTTTTTTGCTTCTATATCTTTTTATAATTTTTTAATTAAAAAATAAAAGGATATAAATGAAAAATACAGCACTACTATTAATAGACTTACAAAATGACTATTTCTCAAGTTTTGAAGGGGCAAAATACCCTTTAGTAAACTCAGAAAAAGCTTCAAAAAATGCTTCAATACTTTTAGAAGAGTTTAGGAAAAAAGCTTTAAACATAATACATATAAAACATGAAAACCCAAATGAAAATGCACCTTTCTTTGAAATAGGTTCAAAGGGAGCACAAATACACAATAGCGTCAAACCTTTAGAAGAAGAAACTGTAATAAGTAAAAATTTTCCAAATTCTTTTTTAAAAACACAACTAAAAGAAGTTTTGGAAGAAAAGGAAATAGACTCGCTTATAATTGTGGGAGCTATGACTCATATGTGTGTAGATGCAACACTTAGAGCTGCAAAAGATTTTGGATATAATTGCACTGTTATAAATGATGCTTGTGCAACAAAAAATTTAGAGTTTAATGGAAAAGTTGTATCTTCTAAAGATGTACAAAATAGTTTTATGGCAGCTTTTGAGTTTGCTTATGCAAAAGTAGAGAGTACAAATGATTTTTTAAAAGGCTTTGATTGTTAAAATTAAATAACTTACTTGTTTTATATGTTTACGATAAACACTCTTCTAAAAATGAGGTTTTACCACTTTTGCAAAAAAACTTAAAAAAGGTTTTTACTGCAAATAGTTTAAAGCAAGCAAAAAGTTCTTATAAAAAATATTCACCATGTATTATTGTTGTAGATGACTCTTTTTACGATAATACAATGGTGAAGTTTCTTCAGGAAGTTAGGCAAAGTGATATTAAAACAGCAGTTATAATTTTAAGTGCTAATAAAACAAATGCTTATCTTTATGATTTAATAGAGCTATATATTACAAAGTATATTTTAAAACCTTTTTGCCAAGATAAGTTTTTAGAAGGTCTTGAAAAATGTCTTGAAGTTATAGAAAGTAGAATATATAGCAATATAAATTTAGGAAATGGCATCTTGTTTAATTTCCAAACTCAAAGCATAACAAAAGATGGGAAGGTTTTTATTTTGAATAAAAAAGAATCTATCTTAGTAAATCTTTTTATCCAAAACCCAAATAGAGTTATTACTTATGAAGAGTTAGAATACCATATTTGGGATAATGAGTGCACAACTGCTGCCTTAAAGTCTTTGATTAGAGACTTTAGAAAAAAGACTTATAAAACAATTTTACAAAACTATTCAGGCATAGGCTATAAGTTAAATATAGAAAACTAAGCCTTACTCCATAATCTCAAAAAGTTTATTATGTCATCTTTAACATAGATATTCTCTGTTATATCATGTTTTGTTTGAGCTAAGATTACTACCTTTGCATTTTTATATTTTTTCAATGCTTTAGTACAGTGTCCTTGAACTTCATGGTCTTTATTAGGTTCTGATTTTTCACTAAAAAATTCATCATGGGTTCCAATGATATTTAAAAATGGGTCTTTCTTTTTTGCTCCAATTTTAAAATCCTTTGAGTAGTAACTATTTTCACAAGAATAAGCTGTAACTATTCTTCCTTTAAATTCATTTCCTTTATAAAATGCTGCTGCTAAGCCCCCTTCAGAATTACCCATTAGAAACATATTGTTTTTATCTACAAAGTTAAACGCTAAAATACTTTTTAAATTATAGACAATCTCTGCTTGTCTTAGTTTATGAACTTTTTCATAGGAACTTAATTTATCAGGGGTTGAATATGTAGGTCTATTTTTGATTTTTAGTGAGTTTGGAGAGATAAAAATAAAGCCTTGTTCTACAATCCATTTTCTATAAATAGTTCCTTTATTTAAGCCCTTTGAACCATGGATAAATAAAACAAGTGGGAATTTTTCTTTATACTCACTATAGTATTTAAACTCTTTTTTGAATTTATATAGTTGTCCAAAGTAAGGTTTTTTTATTCCCATAAACCCTTTTGGTAAACCAACATAAGCATATTTAAATGTGTCATAGAAGTTTTCATATTCTTTTATTGTCTTTTTTATTTCAATCAAACTAGTAGTTCCTAAAATTTTTTTGGATATTATAACCAAAAATATAAACAATAAAGAGACAATATTTATGAACTATTTTGAGACAATTAGATGTGAAGATTATGAGGTTTTTAATTTAGAATACCATGAAAAAAGAGTTGCAAAAGCTGTGGCTTTGAATTTAAATCTTCAAGAGTATCTTTATGCTCCATCAAATGAACTTTTAAGATGTAAAGTTATTTATGATGAGAACTCAATTTTAAGTGTAGAGTTTTTCCCTTATAAAAAAAGAGAAATAAATAGTTTTAAAATTATAGAAGATAACCAAATAGAGTATTCAAAAAAATATTTAGATAGAAGTAGTATTGATAGCTTGTATGAGAAAAGAGGCTCTTGTGATGAAATTATTATCATTAAAAATGGTTTAGTAACTGATACTTCAATTGCAAATATTGCTATTTATGATGGAACTACTTGGTTGACTCCTAAAAAACCACTTTTAGAAGGAACCACAAGAGCAAGGCTTTTAAAAGAGGGCTCTTTAGTAGAAAAAGATATTGATTTACAGATGCTAAAGCAAAGTAAAAAATTAGCTCTTATGAATGCAATGATTGATTTTGATGTAATAGAGGATTATTCATTTTCTTTATAGATTCGGTTTAGAAGATTCTTCCATTTATCTTCCTTCCCCCAGTCTATTTTTACTCTTTTGTGAATCTTTTTATTTTTTAATATAAAGGCTTCTTTTTCATTAAAAATAAACTTTGGAGTTAAATCTGTTCTTTTGACAAAAGGAAGAACTCTAAAACTTAGATTGTCTAGTATTAAAGGTATAGAGTTTTTGTTTTCTAAGTAAGTTAATACCATGTGATAGTTTGTTGCACTTTTTACTTTTACAACAGCTAAAAAAAGTTTATCTTTAGGAATCCCAACTTCTTGCAGGGTAAAATATTTTGCAATTGCATAGTCCTCACAATCGCCTTTTCCTTCTATAATAAACTCTTTTGGAGTAGCCCAATAATCATCTGAACTATATTTTGTAGAATCATTTACAGGTAAAATCTTATTATAAAAACTATTTACATAGTTTAGTTTTTTCTCTAGTGAGAAGTCTTTTATTTTTGTTTTTAACTCTAAATATTTTAAAAGTCGTAAATAAACGGCTTTTTTATTTGGATTATTTTTAAGCTCTTCTTTGTCTTTGTCATTTAAAGTTATACTTTTTGCTTGTAAAAATAATGTAGAAATTAAAATAAGTAGAATTATGCGTTTCATAAGTTATAATAACAAACTAATTTAAAATGCAGGATTAAAAATGATTAACAATATATTAGAAGATGTAGAATACAAAGAATTAGTTAGTGAACAAATAAAAGATACAATGATTTATTTAGTAAACAAAGGTCAAGAGTTTGCAATAACTGCAAATATTGATGCCGTTGATTTCAACCCTGAACTACCTGTTGCAACAAAAGAACAACTTGCAAAGTTTTCCCTATTTATCTTAAAAAATTATACTTATAGTACTATCAAAATAGAAGAAGATTTTATAAGTTTTGAGGCAGGTTTTGGAAGTGAAAACTTTGGTTCAACAGTTAAGATACCATTTCATGCAGTTTTCCAAATAGTTGTTGATGAGTCTATTTTATTTGTAAATTCAGTTGCTACAATAGATAAATACAATGAAAATGTAATCAAAGAAAAATCAATGAATATCTTCAAAAACAATCCAAATAACAAAAGATTTAAGTAATTTTGAGTTTAGAACGAGAAATAAAGACTGCATTTAAAATCTCTATCCCTGTTATGATGGGATACTCTGTTTTAGGTTTTGCCTTTGGATTACTGTTAGTATCTTTTGATTATCCATGGTATTTAGCACCTATTATGTCTCTTTTTATTTATGCAGGAGCTTTACAATTTGTTGCAATAAACTTTTTCAATGCAAAAGCAGGTTTTGTAGATATAGCAATTGCTTCTTGGTTTGTAAACTTAAGACAATCCTTTTATGGCTTATCTTTATTAAAGAGATTTAAAAAAACAGGAAAGCTAAAACCTTATTTGATATTTGGTTTGACAGATGAAACATATGCCTTATTAACAACAATAAAAGATGATGAGCAACTAAAAAAGAAGTGGTACTATTTCTTTTTGACAGCTTTCAATCAAGCTTATTGGTTCACAGGTGCAACTTTAGGAGCAATTGTTGGTTCAAATATTGAGTTTAATACAGCAGGTTTGGAGTTTTCATTAACAGCTCTTTTTGTTGTTCTTTGTATAGAACAATATAAGAACTTAAAAAACTCAATACCATTTTTGATAGGTTCAATTGCTTCAGTTGTTGCTTTGATATTAGTTCCTTCAGACAAGATGCTTATTGTAACTATTTCTCTTGCTTTAGTATTACTGTTCTTTTTTAGACAAAGGCTAAGTAATGAGTAGTATAGAACTTTATATTGCAATAGCAATTATGGCTGTAGTAAACTTTTTGACAAGAGTATTTCCCTTTGTATTTTTTGCAAAGAAAGATTTACCAAAGTCAATGGAGTTTATTGAGAAGTTTTTCCCCGCAACTATTATGACAATTTTGGTTTTTTATACTTTGAAAGATGTTGATTTCTCTTTATATCCACATGGAATAAAAGAAGTAGGGGGAATAGTTTTTACAGCCTTTTTACATTTGACTCTAAAAAACTATTTGGTTTCTATCTTTTTAGGAACTATCTTTTATATGGCTTTAGTGCAATATTTTTAGCACTAAAGCTTAACTATAGATGATTTTATTTCTACCTGTTTTTTTTGCCTCATAAAGTCTTTCATCTGCAAGTCTCATTATTGAATCAATAGTTGACTCTTCTGTAGGAATTAAACTTACTAAACCTCCCGAGATAGTTACATAATCACTTACTGTACTTCCTTCATTTTTAATTTCAAGTTTAGCAATTGAGTTTTCTAATTTATCTAAGATAGTTAAAATCTCTTCTTCATTTTTATTTGTAAAAAGAATAGTAAACTCTTCACCACCCACTCTATAAACAGAGATACTATTGTCTTTACATAACTGTTTTAATGCCTTAGAAACTTTGATTAGGGCCTCATCACCTTTTGCATGTCCATAAGTGTCATTTAGCTTTTTAAAGTAATCTATATCAAATATCATTACAGAAATAAGTGTATTTGTATCTTTCTTTTCTTCAAGCTCTTTTTCAAACTGTTCATCAAAATATCTTCTATTATATATTTTTGTAAGTTGGTCTGTTATTGAAAGTTCTTCAAGCTTTTTATTAATCTTTCTAAGCTCTTTTTCTGCTTTAAGTCTAGCTTTTCTTTCTCTAATAAGATTAATCGTTTTAATAGATAATTTATCATACATAGAAAGAATAGTTTCAATAAGACTTTTCATTGAACCACTCATCATACTTTCAGTTTCAAAAACAGCTTCTTGCATACTTTTACCATCTTCTAAAGCTTTAATAACTAATGCAAACCTTTTGTCTTCATCTACTATATGAAAGGCTAACCATCTAATTAAAAATAGAAGAATCTCTTCAATAGCTTCATTATAGTTTTTATCTTTGTTTTTCTCTTTTAACTCTAATACTTTTGGTAAAAAAGATTCATGACTATGATTATGTTGTTTAAGAAGTTCTTCGTCTTTGATATGCTTTTGCCAAACCTTCTCTTCACTTTTAAAATGAAAATCTGCATATTTTGCTAACTCATTGAAAGTCTCTTCTACTTCAATAGTTTCATCTTGTGTTAAACTATTAGCAAGCTTATTTAGAAGCTCTATAATAGTCTTATGCTGTTCATCTATTTCTTCAATACCTATTTCAAGATTTTCATTCCAAGGGAAAATCTCAAAGTTTTCTGTGATTTTTTTCGTCAAGTCCTAGTCCCTAAATTGTATGTAATAAACTTTTTTATTATTGTAACAAATGTGACTGAAAAATATTCTTTATAGAGTAAATAAATGTAAATATTATGTAGGTTTTAAGATGAGCAAAAAAGCCCATCAAAAAGTTTATTGTTTTGGTGCAAATGGGAATAAAGCAGATCCCCATGTAAGTCCAGCTCCAAAAGCATCAAATAAAAGCATATCACCTTTTTTGATTTTACCTTGCTCATAAGCATAGTTCATAGCCATTGGAATTGATGCAGCAGAAGTATTTCCATATTTGTCAACAGTTACAACTGTTTGCTCATCATTTAATCCTAAAGCTTTTCCTACTGCTGAGATAATTCTATAGTTTGCTTGATGAGGGATAAAGTGAGTAATATCTTTATTTGTGATATTATGTTTTTCCATCATATCTTGTACATCAGAAGTTAAAGTTTTAACAGCAAGTTTGAAAGTCTCATTTCCTTTCATTCTAATACAAGCCATTTTATTATCTAAAACCTCTTGGCTACAAGGATGTTTACTTCCACCACCAGCAGTTTTAATTAAATCATCATAATTTCCATCACTTGAGCAGTTTACATCAATTATAGCTTCTTCTTTTTTGTCTGTAGCAGAAATAATAGCTGCTCCAGCCCCATCTCCGAAGATAAAGCATGTTGTTCTATCTGTATAATCTAAAATTGAAGTATATTTTTCTGCACCAATTATTAGTACATTTTTTTTCATTCCTGACTCAATGAATGCTTTTGCCACAGAAACTGCATAAACAAAACCTGTACATGCGGCACTTACGTCAAATGCTTGAACTGGAGGTAAATCAAGTTTTGATGCAATTAAACAAGCAGTAGATGGCATACAAAGATAATCAGGAGTTACTGTTGCACAGATAACTAAATCTATATCTTCTTTTGCAATATTTGCTCTGTCAATAGCAACTTGTGCTGCTCTTGCACCTAAATCAGATGAAGCTTCATTTTCTTCTGAGATTCTTCTTTCTTTGATTCCTGTTCTTTTAGTAATCCATTCATCTGTAGTGTCAATGATTTTTTCAAAATCAAAATTAGTCATAATCTTTGGAGGTATATAAGCTCCAATTGATCTAAACGCTGCATACGTCATAAAAATTTTCCTTAAATAAAAAAGAGGGGATTAAGAGCTATATTGCTTTAATCTCTCTTCAATATCGTTGTTTAAGTTAGAACTTGCACTATTGATAGCTTGAAAAATAGCATTTTGAATAGCTTTAGGATTTGATTTCCCATGTGCAATGATAACTGGAGCTTTTACACCTAGTAGTGGAGCACCACCATATTCAGCATAATCTACTCTAACTTTTAAGTTTTTAAATACTTTTCTCATTAATACTGCACCAGCAATTGAGATAAGTGATCGTTTAAGGTTTTTCTTGATAATTTGACCTATAGTATCTGCTACACCTTCAGCAGTCTTAAGTAAAATATTACCAATAAATCCATCACAAACAACAACATCAACTGAACCTTTAAAAATATCACTACCTTCTACATTTCCTGCAAAGTTAGGAATTTTAGAAATTAGTTTAAAGGCTTCCTTAGTAACTTCATTACCTTTGCTCTCTTCTTCACCATTGCTTAATAATCCAACTAGTGGTTCATCAATTTGTAAAACATCTCTTGCATATACTTGACCCATAACTGCAAATTCAAATAGGTTTTTTGAATCACAATCAACATTTGCTCCAACGTCTAATACTAATGTATTTTGGTTTTCACTTGTTGGCATAAGTGTTGCAATTGCTGGTCTAGAAACACCTTTGATTCTTCCGATTCTAAGTGTTGCTAAAGACATTGATGCCCCTGAGTGACCTGCTGAAACAACTGCATCTGCTTCTCCAGACTTAACTAAATCAATTGCTTTGTAAATAGTTGAATCTTTTCTTTTTAATGCATCTGTTGCAGAATCAGTCATACTGATAACATCTTCTGTATGTACAATTTCTACTCTGTTTTTTAAGTGTGAAGGGATTAAGTTTTCAAGTTGAGTTTTATCACCTACTGCAATAGCAGTAAAGTTATTATTTAGTCTTAGAGCGGCAATTAAACCGTCTATTATGGGTTCGGGACCGAAATCCCCTCCCATAGCATCAATAGCAATTTTAAGCATTAGTTTTTGTATTCACCAGTATTTGGGTTTACCGTGTGAGGCATCTTCCAAGTTCCGTCACTATCTTTTACCGGTCTTTTTAAAGTAATTTTATAGTGAGTTCTTCTCTTAGCTGCTCTAGTATGAGATACTCTTCTCTTAGGTACTGCCATATTATTCTCCTTATTTAATATTCTTTATCGACTAATTCACAATCTGTACAGTTATTACAGATATGATAGTCACTGTATATAGATGATATTTCACTTTCAATTATAGCATTGAAGTCTATCATATGATCATCTATTTCTATTACTAAGTCTTCTGACTCAGAGGATTCATTCTTGAAAATACCATCACTTATCAAGAAATTAAACTCTTCCTCTAAAGTAACAGTATCGTCTTCACCACATCTTGCACATTGAACTGTAGTTTTACCATTTAAAGTGCTGTCGATTTTGACTAATGATGGCGATATTTTACAAAAAGTACCTTCAATTTTAACTGAATTGAACTCTGCGCTAAAGTTTTTAGGGCTTTGTGGTACTTTTCTAAATTCTATTTTCATTTAAAATATGAACTATTCTTAGCAAATTTCTCTGTCAGAGAAGAAAAATTTAATTTCGATAGCTGCATTTTCTAAAGAATCTGATCCGTGAACTGCATTTGCATCAATTGATTCAGCGAAATCTGCTCTGATTGTACCAGCTGCAGCTTCTTTAGGGTTAGTAGCACCCATTAAATCTCTGTTTTTAGCCATTGCATCTTCACCTTCTAAAACAGTAACAACAACTGGTCCAGAAATCATGAATTCAACTAATTCACCAAAGAAAGGTCTTTCAGCGTGAACTGCATAAAATGCTTCAGCATCTGCTTTAGATAACTGTACTTTTTTAGTTGCAGCAATTCTTAATCCGTTTGATTCAAATCTGTCTAAGATTTTTCCAACAACGTTTTTAGCTACTGCATCAGGTTTAATGATTGATAACGTTTGTTCCATAGGTATTTTCCTCTTTAATTTTTTAAGTCGCGGATTATACCTAAAAAATAAAAAAAAGGCAAGTAGTAAAAAATACTACTCACCTTTGGCATAATAAAATTGTATATAATTAATGTTAAAAATTAGTTATTAATCTTCAACGCAAGGTTCACCCTCAGTCATACCATCTCTAACTGGGTGTGCTGCACCTTCTCTAGCATCCCATACGATACATCCTTCAGTAGGACATGCTTCTGCACATGCAGGTTCATCATTGTCACCGATACACTCAGTACATGTATCAGCATTTACAAAATAGATATCCTCACCTGTTGGGTTTTCATCATTATCAACAATTGATTCAGTTGGACATTCATCTAAACATGCATCGCAATTAATACAAATATCTGTAATCTTAACTGCCATTTATAACTCCTTGTTAAATTTTAGAAACTTTAGCACAGTAATAATAAATTTATCTTTAAGTCTTTATATTATTATAAAACCCACAGAATGGTAGTTTAATGAAAATAATAACAACTATCAAATAGTAAAAGAAAAGAAAACTATTATTTCTTTTATTTGGATAAAAATTTTCCTAAAATAAAATTTGTCTTAAATTTTAAACTTTATCTATTCACTTATTATTAGTTTTAATTAGTTTGTACTATAATTTCATCACAAATTAATTTTAATAAAAGGAAATTACATGTTAGTTACAAAAAAAGCTCCAGATTTCACAGCTACAGCAGTACTTGCTGATGGTCAAATTGTTGAAGATTTTAACCTATATGATAACATTGGTGAGAAAGGTGCGGTATTATTTTTCTATCCATTAGATTTTACATTCGTTTGTCCTTCAGAAATTATCGCATTCTCTAAAAGAATTGAAGAGTTTACTTCAAGAGGTATCAATGTAATTGGTGTTTCTGTTGACTCACAATTCTCTCACTTCGCTTGGAGAGAAACTCCAGTTGAAAATGGTGGAATCGGAAGAATTAAGTATCCATTAGTTGCTGACTTAAGCAAACAAATCTCTAAAGATTACGATGTATTATTCGGAGAGTCTGTAGCATTAAGAGGATCTTTCTTAATTGACAAAGATGGAACTGTTAGACATGCTGTAATTAACGACTTACCATTAGGTAGAAACATTGACGAGATGATCAGAATGGTAGATACTATGTTATTTACTAATGAGCACGGTGAAGTTTGTCCTGCAGGTTGGTCAAAAGGTGATGAAGGTATGAAAGCAGACAAAGATGGTGTTGCTGAATATCTTGCTAAGCACGAAGGTGACTTATAATATTTAAGTAAAGATGCCTCTCTTGGGCATCTTTGCACTTTCTAGCAATTAATTTCTTGACATTTTTTTAAATAAACACTAAAATAACACTATAAAATTCTTAATAACACTACAAAACTTACATTACTTTATGTAATTCTATAAAAGGCAAAATATACTTATGGAAGAGTCAAAAACTCAATCTAAACAAAAATCTACCAATAATGGTAGGAAAACAAGAACTCACGTACCCGTAGAGGGCTTTAAAATTGAACAACTAAGAGAACTTCCCCTTGAAGACCTTCTTAAAATAGCAAAAGACTTAGAAGTAGAAAACCCACAAGAACTTAAAAGACAAGACTTAATGTTTAACATTTTAAAATCACAAATCGATCAAGGTGGTTTTATTCTGTTTACAGGAATCCTTGAAATTAAAGATGGTGGTTTTGGTTTCTTAAGAGCTATGGATGGAAACTTTTCAGATACATCAAATGATTCATATGTTTCAGCAACACAAATTAGAAAGTTTGCATTAAGAACAGGTGACATTGTAAGTGGACAAGTTAGACCACCAAACAAAGATAGTGAAAAATATAATGCTTTATTAAAAATTGAAGCAATTAACTACCTACCAATCAACGAATCAAAAAACAGACCTCTATTTGACAACTTAACTCCTTTATATTCAACTGAAAGATTTAAATTTGAGTATGACCAAACAAGAATGACAGGAAGAATGTTAGACTTATTTGCTCCAATGGGTAAAGGTCAAAGGGGTCTAATTGTTGCACCTCCAAAAACTGGTAAAACTGAGTTACTAAAAGAGTTAGCTCATGGTATTACAAGAAATCATCCTGATACTCACTTAATGGTTCTTTTAATTGATGAAAGACCAGAAGAGGTAACTGATATGCAAAGGTCTGTTAAAGGTGAAGTTTATTCTTCTACTTTCGATTTACCAGCACATAATCATGTTAGAGTTGCAGAGATTGTAATTGAAAAAGCAAAAAGACTTGTAGAGATGAAAAAAGATGTTGTAATCTTACTTGATTCTATTACAAGACTAGCAAGAGCATATAATACTGTTACTCCAAGTTCAGGAAAAGTACTTTCTGGTGGGGTTGATGCAAATGCACTTCATAAGCCAAAAAGATTCTTTGGTGCAGCTAGAAATATTGAAGAGGGTGGTTCTTTAACTATTATCTCAACAGCACTTATTGAAACTGGTTCAAAAATGGATGAAGTTATTTTTGAAGAGTTCAAAGGTACTGGTAACTCAGAAGTTGTATTATCTAGAAATGCAGCTAATAGAAGAGTTTACCCAGCACTTGATATTATTAAATCTGGAACTAGAAAAGAAGAGTTACTTCTTACTCCTGAGATTTTACAAAAAACTTGGATTTTAAGAAATGCAATTGGTTCTATGGATGAAGTAGAAGCACTTAAATTCTTATATTCAAAAATGCAAAAAACAAAAAACAATGAAGAGTTTTTCGCAGGAATGAACGAGTAAAAATTGTAGTCCCAAAAGGGGCTGCTTTTTTTTGTCTATAATCTTAAGTATAATAATCAAGATTAAAATACTTGGTATTCTTAAAGTAAAATCAAAATTACAAATAAGTTACCTCTTTAATACTTGTTTTATGCTTTTTTGTATAATATTCGGCCACAAATAAGGACTTATTATGATAACTATTAAAAATCTGAATAAATTTTATGGTAGTACTAAAGTTTTAAATGATATATCAATTGACATTAAAGAAGGTGAGATTTTCGCTATTGTTGGCCACAGTGGTGCAGGAAAATCTACACTTTTAAGATGTATAAATGGACTTGAAGATTATAGTGATGGTTCATTAAAAGTAAACGATAGAGAGATTAAAACACTTGATAAAAACAGTTTAAGAGAGTTTAGAAAAAATATTGGAATGATTTTTCAACATTTTTCACTAATTCAAAGAAAAACTGTATATGAAAATGTTGCACTTCCAATGCAACTTTGGGGATATACTAAGAGTGAAATTGATAAAAAAGTAAATGATTTATTAGCTCTTGTTGGTTTAGAAAACAAACTAAACTCATACCCTAGTCAATTAAGTGGTGGACAAAAACAGCGTGTTGCTATTGCTAGAGCATTGACTTTAGACCCAGAAGTTTTATTGTCAGATGAAGCAACATCTGCCCTTGACCCAAATACAACTACTTCTATTTTAAATCTTTTAAAAGAGATTAATGAAAAACTTAACATTACTATTGTAATTGTTACTCACGAGATGGAAGTTGTAAAACAAATAGCTCAAAAAGCATTACTTTTAGAGCATGGAAATATTATTGGTTTTGATGATACAGAAGAGCTATTTTTAAAACCAGATGAAAAGATGAAACACTTCTTAGGTGAGAGTGAAGTAGTTCCTGCTCAGGGTGTAAATATAAAGCTATATTTTCCAAAGGATAATGCTTATCAATCTTTTATTACAAAGATGGCAAGAGAGTTAGATATGGACTTTAATATTGTATGGGGAAAATTAGAAGAGATAAATACTCATATTGTAGGAAATATGGTTATAAATATTGAAGAAGTAAATCAGCAAAAAGTGATTGATTATATTAAAGAGCATGACATTGTATGGGAGGTGTTATAATGGTTGATATTTTATTACCAGCCCTTGGTGAAACTGTATATATGTCTTTTGTTTCTACATTTTTTGCAGTAGTAATTGGATTTCTTTTAGCAATTGTTCTAATTCTTACTTCAAAAGGTGGATTAAGAGAGAACTTAAAACTATATACAATATTAGATGTTGTGATTAATACATTAAGATCTTTTCCATTTATTATCTTAATGATTGTTTTATTTCCTCTTACAAAGTTTTTAATAGGAAAAAGTATTGGTACAACAGCAGCTATTATTCCACTTACAATTGGAGCTGCCCCTTTTATAGCTAGACTTATCGAGAGTGCATTTAAAGAAGTAGATAAAGGTGTTATAGAAGCTGCAAAATCATTTGGTGCAAGTGATTGGCAAATTATTTTCAAAGTGATGCTTGTAGAAGCATTACCTAGTATAGTTTCAGCTATTACTTTAACACTAATTACAGTTATTGGTTTTTCTGCTATGGCAGGAGCTGTTGGTGGTGGAGGTTTAGGAGATGTAGCTATTAAGTATGGTTATTACAGATTCCAAACAGACACAATGTTATATACAGTAGTTATATTAATTGCCTTAGTTCAATTAGTACAAAGTACTGGTGATTATATTTATAAAATAACTAAAAAATAAGAAAGGATTTAGATGTTAAAAAATATTTTAAAATTAGCATTACTTGGTGCAGTAGCACTTGGGTTTGTTGCTTGTACAGGTTCTGAAGAACCAAAAGAAGAAGCAAAAAAAGTTATCAAAGTTGGAGCTACTCCAGTTCCTCACTCAGAGATTTTAGAAGTTGTTAAACCACTTTTAAAAGCTAAAGGTTATGAGTTAGAAATCGTTGAGTTTACTGATTATGTTACTCCAAATATTGCAGTTGATGAAGGGCAATTAGATGCAAACTTCTTCCAACACACTCCATATTTAGTTGAGTTTAACAAATCAAAAAATACTAAATTAGTTAAAACTGTAAATGTTCACTTAGAGCCAATGGGATTATACTCTAATAAAATCAAGTCACTTGATGAGTTAGCGGATGGTGCAACTATTGCAGTACCAAATGACCCAACAAATGGAAGTAGAGCTTTAGATGTATTAGTTAAAGAAGGTTTATTAAAATTCAAAGATGTTCAGTTTAAGACTGCAATTGATATTATTGAAAACCCAAAAAACTTAAAAATCAAAGAGTTAGATGCTCCTCAATTACCAAGAGTTCTTGATGAAGTAGATGCTGCAATTATTAATACAAACTATGCTTTAGCTGCTGATTTAAATCCTACTAAAGATGCACTAGTAATTGAGTCAAAAGATTCTCCATATGCTAATATTTTAGTTGTAAGAGAAGGTAATGAAAACAAAGATTATATCAAAGCATTAGATGAAGTATTAACGTCAAAAGAGGTTAAAGAGTTTATTGCTACTAAATATAAAGGTTCTATTGTAGAAGCTTTCTAATATAAAAAGAAGGAGTTTTTCCTTCTTTTTAATCTTCCTTTACAAACATATTTATTACATATGTAACTGCTGTAAATGCTACTAAACTTAAAATCACAAACATTAAAATTTCACTGATAAACATGACAATTCCTTTGCATATCTTATAATAAATGAATACTCATTCATAAAGTAAGAAGTATAAAGAAAATAGCTTTATATAACTCTTAAGTAGTTTTAAAAACCTTCTCGTATTGTTCTAGTCTAAAATCAAAAGTAGTATAGTCTGGATTTTGTAGTTTTCTTTCTTTGTAGAGTCTGTTTGAACCAATATATCTATTAGCTGCATTTGATGGAGAAGTAAGGGAAATAGTTTTTATTTCTCTATTATCAAGGATAAATTTATGCTGTTTTGGAATATCAGAGCAAACAAGTTCAAATTTTATATTTTGTTTTTTAAGTATCTGTCTTAAAAAATATTCTGGACCATTTTTTGAGTTTCCTCCTGTAAAAATAAGAGTATCTATAGTTTTGTATTCAAGTAGATAGTTAAGCATATCTCGCAAAACAATCTCACTCATACCTAAATCACTTGCATCTACTTTTTCTCTTTTACATGAATCTACAATATCACAAATACCAATTTGATTTTTATCTAAAAACTCTTTTCTTTGAATAACTGCTTCTTGGCTATTATCAAAGAGTAAGTTTAATGAATAAATCTTATCTAAAGTCTGCCATAAAAGGTTATCTTTTGAACCATAACAAAAGTTTACATCCTCTTTTTTGAACTCTTTTTTACAAAATCTTGGAGGTGGTAAAGTACCTACAATAATCTTTTTTGTATCTTTATTTAAGTAGGGTTTATAAGGATGAAAGTGATGAAACAAGTTATGCCTTTCTTTTTTTCAAATTTTAACTTTTAAAGCTTAAAATATTAAGGCTTTAAATATTTATTATTTAACTAATTAGTTATAAGTTTTTAGATATAATCTTTCTTATTTTATAAAGGTTTTGTTTGAAAGTTGGTGTGTTTGATTCAGGTCTTGGAGGCTTAACAGTAGTTCAAGCAATCGCAAACTCTTTAAAGGGTATTGAGGTTTTTTATATTGCAGATACATTGTTTGCCCCTTATGGAGAAAAAACAAAAGAACAAATTTTAAAGCATAGTTTAGATATTACAAATTATTTAATAAAAACACATAAAATAGATGCTTTAATTGTAGCTTGTAACACAGCAACATCAGCAGCAATTATAAATTTAAGAGAAGAGTTTCCTAATTTAATTGTAATAGGAACAGAACCTGGTGTAAAACCAGCAATGCAAACAACTGAATCTAAAAGTATAGGAGTTCTAGCAACACCTGCTACTTTAAGTGGTGAAAAGTATCAAAAGCTTTTAAAGGATTTATCTTTAGAGCATGAAGTTATGGTTTATGACCAAGCTTGTAAAGGTTTAGTTGAACAAATAGAAAACGGAAAAGTTTCCCATGTAGATACACATAAGATGTTAACTACTTGGTTGGAACCTATGAAAGAAAAAAGTGTAGATACTATAGTTTTAGGTTGTACTCATTATCCTTTAGTTAGTGATTTAATAAAAGAGATTATGGGAGCAAATATAAAATTAATTGAGACAGGTTCTGCTATTGCAAGAAGATTAGAGAGTTTAACTTCTAATAATATAAAAAATAAAGAAACAAGAATAAAAGTTTTCTACACAGGTGAAATAAAAAAAGATATGATTAATATGATTTTAGAAAATTGGGAAGATGGTGGAAAAATAATGGTAAGGGAAGTACATGAGCAATAATGAAATTGAAAAAAAAGTTTTAGCATTAAAATATAGACCAAAAAGATTTGAAGATTTAGTTGGGCAAACAACAATTTCACAAACACTTTCATTGGCATTAGACTCAAATAGATTATCTCATGCTTACCTTTTTAGTGGATTAAGAGGAAGTGGTAAAACTTCGACTGCAAGAATTATGGCAAAAGCACTTCTTTGTTCAAATGGACCAACATCAAAGCCATGTGAAGTATGTGAAAACTGTCAAAGTGCAAATGCAAATAGACACTTAGATGTTATTGAAATGGATGCTGCTTCAAATAGAGGTATTGATGATATTAAAGATTTAATTGAACATACAAAATACAAACCAAGCAGTGCCAGATTTAAAGTGTTTATTATCGATGAGGTTCATATGCTTACTACACAAGCATTTAATGCCTTACTTAAAACACTTGAAGAACCTCCTGGTTTTGTAAAGTTTATTCTTGCAACTACTGACCCATTAAAACTTCCAGCAACTATTTTAAGCCGTACTCAACACTTTAGATTTAATAAGATTGCAAATACTGATGTACTTCATCACTTATCACATATTTTAAATGAAGAGAATATCGAGTTTGAAACTGCTGCAATTGATATTATTTCAAGAAGTGGACAAGGAAGTTTAAGGGACACTCTAACTTTACTTGACCAAGCTATTATTTTCTCAAAGGGAAAAATAACAGTAGCAGCTGTAGTTGATATGTTAGGTCTTATTGAACCAGAACTTATGGATAAGATTTTTGATGTAATATTAAAAAAAGGTGATGTAAGAGACCTAGTTAAAGAGCTTGAAAACTATGAAGTTTCTCAAGTTTGTGATGAGATGACAATTTATCTTAGACAAAAGATGCTTGATAAAGATGCAAAATTTGATTTACTTCTTTTTGATAGATTCTTTAGAATCTTAAGTGATGCAAAACATTTACTAGCTTTAAATTCAGATGGATCTTTTGTTCTTATTTTAAGTCTTCTAAAAATGATTGAAGCAACAAACCTAAAAACTATTGATGATATTATCAATCAAGTTGAAGAAGTAGAAGTCAAGCCTATGATGAAAGAGGCAATATCAGTTCAAAAAGTTGTAGAGCATGCAAATAATGATGTTAATCATGCTTATGATGATAAGCCAGTACAGTTAAATGAACAATATCATCAAAACCAACGTACTGCAAATGCACAAAATGATATCTCTTTAGATAGTATTGATGCAATTGAGACTGTAAAACCTATAGAAACTGTAGAGAAAGCAGCTGTTCAAGAAGCAGTTCCTTTTGAACAAGAACCTACACAAGAAGTAGTTCAAGTAAAAGAAGAGCCAACTCAAATTCAAGAGCCAGTAGCTCAAACTGCTTTAGAAAAAGAACCAGAGGTTCAAGAAGATAGTTTTGCTACTCCTTTTGATGAGTTTTCAACACCATTTGATGAACCAAGTACTGAACAAACAAAAGAAGAGGTAGTTTCTTCTGAAACTTCTACTGTAACAGAAACTACACAAGTTGAAACACCAGTTGTACAAGAAGAGAAACAAGAAGAACCTTCTTCTAATCCATTTGAAAACAGTACACCTTTTGAAGCTACACCAGAACCTCTTCAAGCTCAAGAGTCAGTAAGCCAAAATGAAGTACAAGCTGAAAATGTACAAGTAGAACAGGCTGTTGAACCTGCACAAGTACCTCAAGAAGAACCTACAGTTGAAGCCTATGACCCAAACAAAGATGTGTATGAAAAACTTATCAATAAAGTTTATGAAAGAGATGTTCAATTAGGAGAACTTTTTGAGCATAATTTTATCTATAAATCATTTGAAGATAATAAACTTCAAATAAGCTCTTATGCACAAGGGGAAGATAGAAAATTCTTACTTAAACATTATGGTGTAATCAAAATATTCATTTATGATATTTTCGGTGAAAATACAGAGATTGAATTTTTAAAGGAAGACCCCTCCACAAGAGGAGCCTAAAAATCAGAATACTACACAAGTAGCAGAAGAACAAAATAACTCATCTGATAGTGGCTCTATGATTGAAGATGTTGAGGTAGGTTCTGGTTGTGTTGCTGATATGCAAAAAACAGCAAACCCAGCTCCTTCTCAAAGGGAGTTAGAGCTAAATGAGATATTAAATTCTCCAATGCTTGATAGAGCAAAAGAGTTATTACATGTTAAAAAGATAACTGTAAAAACTAGAAATTAATGAAAGGAAATATATGATTTTAAAACTACTGCTTCCAATATTTTTATTGGCAACTTATTTAAGTGCTGATAAGATAGAAGACCAAATATTAGAGTTTGAAAAGAAAAGATTTTCTCAAAACCCTAGAGTAGAGGTTGATGATTTATCAATTTTTATGAAAAAAGAGTTAGCTCAAAAGGGTTGGTATGGTTTTATTGTTGATATTAAAGCAACAATGGCTGGAAATAAAGTAAATGCTAAAGATATAGTATTTTCAAATGGAGAAGTTATCTCATCTGAGTTATTTGACTTAAAAACAGGAAAATCACTAAAAGATTTAATGACTCCTAAGTTAACTGAAAAATATTATGATAAGAAAAGATTAATTGCAGGAAATCATAATGCAAAAGATAAGATTGTAGTATTCTCTGATCCTTTATGTCCGTTTTGTATGGATTATGTGCCAGATGTAATTAAACATGTTAAAAAATATGAAGATAAAATAGCACTATACTACTATCATTTCCCTCTTTTAGCTATTCATCCAGCAGCAGCTCCTTTAGTAAAACTAATGGCAAAAGCAAAGCATGATGGAATAAAAGATATTGAGCAAAAAGTATATTCAGTATTTTGGGATGAAAAGTTTTCATCAAAAGTAAAAGATGAAACTATTGTAATTGATGCGTTTAATAAAGTGTTTAAAACATCATATACAAAAGAAGATATAAACAGCAAAAAAATAAATGAAGAAATCTTTGAAGATGTATCTATGGGTGAAAATGTTTTAGTTCAAGGTACACCAACTGTTTTTATTAATGGTGAACAAGATAAATCTAAATTAAAATATGAAGAGTTAGGAAAATAAATGAAGAAAATAGTAATAGCAACAAGAAGTAGTAATTTAGCATTATGGCAAAGTGAATATATCAAAGCACAAATAAATGAACACTATCCAGACTTAGAAGTTGAGTTAAAATCATTTTCTACAAAAGCAGATAAGATTTTAGATGTTCCTTTAGCAAAAATTGGTGGTAAAGGTTTATTTACAAAAGAGTTAGAGATAGCACTTTTAAATAAAGAAGCTGATATTGCTGTTCACTCTTTAAAAGATGTTCCAGTTGAATTTGAAGATGGTTTTGTATTAGCTGCACTTTCTAAAAGGTTTGACCCAAGAGATGCACTTTTAAGTGAAAAGTATGCAAGTATTCAAGAACTACCTGAAAATGCAGTTGTAGGAACAACAAGTTTAAGAAGAAGACTTGAAATTAAACTATTAAGACCTGATATTGTTTTAAAAGACTTAAGAGGAAATATTAACACTAGAATAGGAAAACTAAAAGCTGGTGAGTATGATGCTATTATTTTAGCTGCAACTGGTGTTCAGAAACTTCAAATTGAAGATGAAGTTAAACACTTCAACCCTATTTCAACAGAAGATATGATTCCATCAATGGGGCAAGCAACTTTAGGAATTGAAACTTTAGATAATCCAGAGTTAGTTGAGTTATTATCTGTATTACATGATAAAGATGCTGAAATTGAATCTACTATTGAAAGAGATTTTGTTAGAACATTAGAAGGTGGTTGTCAAGTTCCTATTGGAATTAAAGCAACTATTATTGATGAAAACTCTGTAGATGTTAGAGCAATTGTTGGTATGCCAGATGGAAGTGAATATATTCAAGAAGATATTGTTGCAGATATTAATGAATATAAAACTATTGGTAAAACTTTAGCTCAAAATTTTATTGACCAAGGTGCAAAAGAGTTACTAGCTCGAGCAGAAAAAGTAGCATTTACATAGCATTTTTAAGGGCTTTTTGCCCTTTATGCTTAGTTACTTCTCAAATTAAAAAAATCCCAAGTAAAATAGTAAATTTACTAGATTTTCCCTATATATTTTTGTATTATTAATTATTAAATTAAGGAGATAATATGAGAATAAAACCAGAAAATTCAATCTTTGTACAAGTAGATATCCAAGAAAAACTATTCCCACATATTTCAAATAATGAAGAGTTAGAAAAGAACTTACAGATTTTAATCAAAGGATTAAAGTTACATGAAGTTCCTATTATTGTAAATGAGCAATATAAAAAAGGTATTGGTGAAACAATTCCTAGTATTCAAGAACTAACAAAAGATTATCCTCACTTTGAAAAAACAACATTCTCTTGTTGTGGAAATGAAGATGGATTAAATGCTATTAAAGCAAGTGGTAGAGATACTGTTATTTTAGCAGGTATTGAAACTCATGTTTGTGTTTTACAAACAGCAATTGATTTATTAGAAGAGGGATTTAAAGTTGTATTAGTAACTGATTGTGTTAATTCAAGAAAAGAGAAAGATAAAGAGATGGCAATAACTAGACTTGTTCAAGCAGGAGTTATTCCAACTACTTATGAATCATTATTATTTGAGCTAACAGTAAATGCAAAACACCCTGTATTTAAAGAAATCTCAAAACTTGTAAAGTAGCCTAGGCTGCTTTACTTAAGAACATACAAAACTATTTATTTACTAAATTTTACAATTTTGTTATAATATTTTATATTAAAGGCAAAATATGAAATATCTTCCAAAAATTTTATTACTTTTATTTATGCTTACTACTTTAAATGCAACTAATAGTGAGTATTATCAGGTTAAAGAATATCTAGAAAAAAATAAACAAGAATACAAATACAATGAGTTTAAAAGAACTGTAAAAGAGAATGCACAGGCTTTAGAAAAAAAGAATAAAAAAATCAAAGTCGTACTTGTGTATCCTGCAAATCAGATTTCTGATTATTGGAGAAAAAGTAAAATCTCTTTTGAAAAAAGGTTAAAAGAGTTAAATATAGATTATGAATTAATTGAGTTCTTTTCAAAACCTGCAGTTGAAATAAAAGAGCAATCAAAACACTTAATGAAAGCATTAAAACTAAATCCTGATTATCTTATTTTTACCCTTGACGCGAATAAACATAAAAAGTTTATTGAAAGAATTATTAGTAAGAAAAAAACAAAACTTATTTTACAGAATATAACAACTCCTATAAAAGCATGGGGAGAGAGACAACCTTTTATTTATGTTGGTTTTGATCATTATAAGGGAAGTAAACTTTTAGCAGATTATTATATTAAACAGACAAATGGAAAAGGTAATTATGCTGTTTTATATGGTTCTAAAGGTTATGTTAGTTTTATGAGGGGAAATAAGTTTATAGACTATATTAGAAAAAACTCTGAATTAAAAGTAATACATGAATACTATACTGATGTAAATAAAGAGAAAGCAAAAAATGCAACACTAGATTTACTTAATAGAGATAGTAATATAAAGTTTATCTATGCTTGTACAACTGATATTGCAATGGGAGCAATAGAAGCATTAAGAGAAAAAAACTTATTAGGTAAAATAAAAGTAAATGGCTGGGGTGGAGGCTCTAGTGAATTAGAAGCTATTGAAAAAGGCGAGCTTGATATAACTGTTATGAGAATGAATGATGATAATGGTGTAGCAATGGCAGAAGCAATTAAGTTTGATATCTCTAATCAATCATATAAGGTTCCAACTATTTACTCAGGAGAGTTTGCTCTAGTAGATAAAAACATAGATAAAACTGAGTTGGAGAATTTAAAAAATATAGCTTTTAGGTATACAAAAGATGATTAAGAAAAAGAAATTTTCCCTTACCTTAATAAATAGTTTATCTATTATAATATTTTTAATAGTTGTATCTTTTGGTATTTCTATTTGGGCATTCTTTTCTACAGAAAAAGTACTAAATCACAATTTAAAACAGTACTTTAATCAAACAAAAAACCTGACAAAAATAATAGTAGCAAATGAGAAAAAAAGTCTTGATGAGATTACTTTTAAAATAAGTAAGATTCTTTCAAAAGTAGATGAAAGTAAAAACTCTATAGAGAGATTAATAAGTGATTCAATATCTACTGATCAAGTGGATTTACTCTATTTAGAAAAGGATAAAGAGATTATAGATTTCAGTAACTCTTTATTTGACACAGATTATATAATTAAACAAATAAGTAAAAAAAGAGTAAAAGAAGGAAATATCTTTTTAATCATAGAAAACAAAGGAGAGAAGTTTTTAATTCTTCTTAGTTCTAAAAAGATTATTAATCAAAAAACAGGAAGAGTAAATGCAAAACTTTATGCGGGAAAAATAATAAATGACAACTTCTCGATAGTTTCTAATATCAAAGAAAATGCTTCTTTAGTAGATGTTTTTGTTTACCATGATGATTATTTAATAGCAACAACTGCAAAAAATGAGTTAACAAATATTGAGAGTTTAAAAAACAAAGAGATAATAAAGAACAATGACAAGATATATTTCAATGAAAGAGTTAATATTAGTAATAATGATTTTATAAATGTAATATATATTATCAACAACTCTTCAATCTCATTATTGAAAAATGATTTTATGAAAGCTGGAATACTACTACTCTTTTTTGTTGTGGTCTCTTTTTCAATTTTATATATTGTTACAAATAGATATTTTATAGAACCCTTCTCAAAACTTCTAAACTTTGCAAATGAATCAAAAGATAATAAATTAGTAATTTATGAACAGAGCAATATTTTAGAGTTTGATAATTTTGCAGTAAACCTAAAAGATATCATTGATGAGCTAAGAGATTTAAAAGAGCAATATGCAAGAGCCATTGAGGGAGTTCAAGATGGACTTTGGGACTTAGACTTAGTAAATGATAGCGCATACTACTCTAGAAGATATTTAGAGATGTTAGGTTATAACTCTTTAGATGAGGTAGATGATATTAAAAACTTTTGGAAAAAGAGTGTTCATCCTGCTGATTATAAAAATACTTTAAAAAAACTAGCTAAACACCTAAGAGGAGAAACAAGCTTTTATCAAGACCATTATAGATTTAGATGTAAAGATGGTTCTTATAGATGGCTAAGAATTAGAGGAAAAGTATTTTTTGATATAGAAAGAAAACCAATAAGAATGACAGGTTTTCATACGGATGTTGATGAAATTATTAGACTACAAAAAGATAATAAGAAAAAAGAACAAATGATTTATCAGCAAAGTAAATTAGCCTCTATGGGTGAAATGATTGGTAATATTGCCCACCAATGGAGACAGCCTTTAAATGTAATTAGTACTATCTCTTCAAGTCAAATTATGCAAATAGAACTTAAGATAGATAAAAAAGAAGAGACTATAAGAGATTTAGAAAAAATAGTTGATACGGTTCAATATCTATCTACAATTATTGATAAATTTAGAAACTTCTTTAACCCAAATAAAGAGCTTGAAACATTTAACTTAGAAGATATCATAAAAGAGAATATAGAAATCTTTGAAACCTCATATAAGTCTCATGGAATATATCTGCATACTGATTTAACACCAGTTAATATAAAAGGTTATAAGTTTGAATTAATGCAAGTAGTTATTAATCTTATCAATAATGCAAAAGATGCCATTCAAGCTAATTTAAAACCAGAAAATAAAAAGTATATTTTTATGAAGAATTATATTGATAATGATAAAGTTATTATAAAAGTATTTGATAATGCCGGTGGAATTAAAAAGAAAATAAAAGAGAAAATTTATGAACCTTATTTTACTACAAAGCATAAATCTCAAGGAACTGGTTTAGGTCTTTATATGTCTTCAGAAATTATAAAAAAGCATTTTAATGGGCAAATTTTTAATGAAACCATTGAGTATGAGTACGAAAAAGGAAAATACAAAGGGGAAGAGTTTACAATAGTAATACCTATTAATGTAAATTAATAGGTATTAAACTCTAAGTAGATATTTTCCATATTTTAAAGTCCAAACAAAAAATAAAAGTATCCAAATCGTTGCACTTAAGTGTAAGATATTCATAAACATAGTTGAGTTATCTAATACTAAAATAGAAGCAGCAACTCTTGCTATAACTAAAACTTGTGTTAATACAAAAAGCCATTTCGTAAGTTCATCTGCAACAATAGGTTGAGCAGGAATTGCATGACCTAAGCTAACTCTACTTCCAAACCCAATTAATAAAGTTGTCACAAACCCAAGGGCAAAAATATGAAGTCCTAGTTTTAAAATAGAACCTTCTAATAGTGATTCAATAAATATTCCTGCAAAACCTAATGGAAACCATGCAAAACCAAGTACTAAAATCTGTAAAATAGCACTTGTCTTTTTAAACATATTAAGTTTAATAAATACATATGCAAAAAATAAAAATGATAAAAATGAACTAGCAATAATAAGAGGTTTTAAGTCAAACTGTAAAGCAATAGCAACAATTGTGATTAGTACAAAAGATAAAGGTTTAATAAACTTAGGCTTTTGCCATGGATTGATTTTTGTATAGGTAAAATAAAACCCTGGAATCATTCTTAAAGCTACAAAATACACCATATTAATTAAATAAGCAAAAAAGATTAAATAAGATAAATTTAGACTAAATAAAGCTTCAATAGTAAGAAGAACAGCACCTATAATAAAAATAGAGTTTAAGTAAATACTATCCTCTTTGATAAAGGCTTTTCCTTCTTTTATAGTTGAGTAAAAAATCTTTGCGAAATAAAACATCACTAATGCAACAATTAGTTTTCCAACTATTGGATTTATCAATAAGCCTATGAAAATACCACCTTGCATAATAATCCATGGCTTTACATATAGGCTTTCTTTAATTGCAGGGGCTGCATTATATTTTGGAATAACTGTAATTAAAAACCCTAAGAAAGCATTTGTAAATACTGCATAATTTAGTCCAAAACCATGAATAGTGGAAAACTCTAAAGATGTTTTACCCATCAAAGAAAATAGGGTCAATATCATTATAAAGATAGAGAAAAAGATTGCACTTACAAAAAACATTTGGTGAGCTTGTGAACAAAATTTTTCTTTCCATGTTTGTTCTATAATTTGTTGTTTGGGAGAGGTTGAAAATTGCATAACATATCCTAATAAATTTTAGGAAGTATTACATAAAAGAGAGGCTAGTTTATTGATTTTAATCAATAAAAAAGGCCTGAACATAAAGTTCAGACCTTTTCAGCTTGGCTATATTGTCTAATTAAACGTCCATAGTGCCAGCAGGTACGTGAACATTACCATCCATGATGATTCTTGCACTTCTACTCATACTAGCTTTTTCTACAATATATTTTCCATCTTTTTGTGATAAAGATGCTCCAACCTTGATTGCCCCTGATGGATGACCGAAAGTAACTGTATCTTTCTCTCCTCCACCAGCAGCAAGGTTAACTAATGTCCCTGGAATACAAGCAGCAACACCAATAGCAACTGAAGCAGTTCCCATCATCGCATGGTGTAGTTGTTGCATAGATAAAGCTCTTACATGTAAATCCATTTCTGATGATTTTACTTCTTTACCAGAAGAAGTAATAAAGTCTTGTGCGCCAGATACAAATGCAATTTTTGGTGTGTGTTGTTGAGTTAATGCATCCTCGGCACTTTGCATAACACCCATTTTAAGAGCACCTGCAATTCTGATTTTTTCAAATCTCTCTAAAGCTTCAGTATCAGAATTAATATCACCTTGAAGCTCAGTACCTTTGTATCCAATTTCATCAGCATTTACAAATACAGTTGGAATACCAGCAGTAATCATAGTTGCTTTAAATGTTCCTACACCTTCAACTTCTAAATCATCTACTAAGTTTCCAGTTGGGAATAGTTCTTCAGATGGGTCAACTGGCTCAACAAACTCTAGTTTGATTTCCTCAGCAGGGAAAGCAACCCCATCAATCTCATAGTCACCCATCTCTTTAACCATTCCATTTTCCATTGTTACATAACATAGAATAGTTTTTTTGATGTTTGCTTGCCAAATTCTTACACAACAAACACCATTTTCAGGTACATTATCAACTAATCCTTCATGAATAGCAAAAGGACCAACAGCAGATGATAAGTTTCCACAGTTTCCACTCATATCTACAAAGTCTTTATCAATAGCAACTTGGCAGAAGTAATAATCTACATCGTGATTTGGAACATCAGATTTTCCAACTAAAATAGCTTTAGATGTAGATGAAGAAGCTCCACCCATTCCATCCATTTGTTTTTTATAAATATCAGGAGAACCTACAATTCTTTGAAGTAATTTATCTCTTTTTCTTCCATCTTCTTGTGCTTCTTTTGGAAGGTCTGCAATATTAAAGAAAGTACCCTTTGAAGTACCGCCTCTCATATATGTTGCTTTTACTTTAAATTGTGGTTGATAAGCCATGTTTTTTCCTTGTAAATTTGAATATTATCTTTTTTAAATATGAAAACTTTATTCATACTAAAAAAAGATAAACTAAAGGAAATGTTTCCTTTAGTTTATAAAGATATTATTAACCTTCTGCAACAACATCTTTAGCGAATTTTTGTAAAATACCACCATTTTTGTATACATCTACTTCAGCAGAAGTATCTAATCTACATAATACAGGGAATTTAACAACTTCACCATTTGCTCTTGTCATAACAACAGTTAAGTCACATCTTGGAGTGATTTCACCTTCAATATCAAAAGTCTCAGAACCATCAATATTGTAAGTAAATCTTGTATCACCTTCTTTGAATTGTAATGGTAATACACCCATTCCAACTAAGTTAGTTCTGTGAATTCTCTCAATTGACTCAGCAATAAGAACTTCAACACCAGCAAGTCTTACACCTTTTGCTGCCCAGTCTCTTGATGAACCTTGACCATAGTTAGTACCAGCAATTATAATAAGCGGTTGTTTTCTATTGTTATACTCTTCAATAGCTTCCCACATTCTTGACTCAGTACCTTCTGGCATAATCTTAGTTAATGAACCTTGCTTAACATTTCCATTTTCATCTTTAACCATTTCATTAAATAGTTTTGGATTTGCTAAAGTTGCTCTAGAAGCAGTATTGTGGTCACCTCTATGCGTAGCATAAGAGTTAAGGTCAGGAATTGGAAGACCTTTTGAAATACAATACTCACCAGAAGCTGAATCTGGTAAAATAGCATTTGATGGCGATAAGTGGTCAGTTGTAATGTTATCTGGGAATACACCTAATGGTCTTAAACCTTGAAGTGCAGGCATTTGCATATATTCATCTTCCCAATATGGTGGTTTTTGAATATAAGTTGAGTTTGGATTCCACTTATAGAATGGCTCAGCTTTAACAGCAGTGATACCTTCTCTATTAAACATTGGGTCATAGATATTGTTATACATTTCAGGTCTAACAAACTCTTTTTCAACTGCATCAATCTCTTCATCAGATGGCCATAAATCAGCTAACTTGATGTCGTTACCATTTGCATCTTTACCTAATACGTCATTTTCAATATCAAATCTAACAGTACCAGCTAATGCATATGCAATAACAAGTGCAGGAGATGCTAAGAATGCTTCTTTTACGTATGGGTGGATTCTTCCATCAAAGTTTCTGTTTCCAGAAAGTACAGCAGTTGAATAGATATCTCTATCAATTACTTCTTGTTGGATTTTTGGATCTAATGCACCAGACATACCATTACAAGTAGTACATGCAAAACCAACTACACCGAATCCTAATTTTTCCATTTCTGGTAATAATCCAGCTTCTTTTAAATAAACTTCAATAACTTTTGAACCTGGTGCTAATGAAGACTTAACCCATGGCTTTCTTTGTAATCCAAGTTCGTTTGCTTTCTTAGCTAATAATCCAGCAGCAATAACGTTTCTTGGGTTTGAAGTATTTGTACAAGAAGTAATAGCAGCAATTAAAATACCACCATCTGGAATTAAATCACCCTCTTGAGTCCACTCTTTTACGATACCTTCTTCTTTTAAAGTAGAAGTTGGAACTAATTTATGAGGTTTAGAAGGACCTGCTAAAGATCTAGTTACTTTAGATAAGTCAAATTGAATAGTTCTAGCATATGTAGCATTTTCAAATTGATCTGCCCATAAACCATTAGCTTTAGCGTAAGCTTCAACTAATTCACATTGTTTTTGCTCTCTACCTGTTACTTTTAAGTAAGAAATAGTTTGCTCATCAATAGCGAACATACCAGCAGATGCACCATATTCAGGAGTCATGTTTGCAATAGTAGCTCTATCACCTAAGTTAAGGTATTTAATACCTTCACCGAAGAACTCTAAGTATGCAGAGATAACATTGTTTTCTCTTAAGAATGAAGTCATTGAAAGTGCAATATCAGTTGCAGTAATTCCAGGTGCTCTTTCACCAACGATTTCAACACCAATAATTTCAGGAACTCTCATATATGAAGGGTTACCTAACATTACGTTTTCAGCTTCTAATCCACCAACACCAACAGCGATTACACCAAGTGCATCTACGTGTGGAGTATGTGAGTCAGTACCAACTAATGTATCTGGACTTGCAACACCGTCATTTAAGTGTACAACTGGAGACATTTTTTCAAGGTTGATTTGGTGCATAATACCATTACCTGGAGGAATAACATCTACATTGTTGAATGCTTCTTTAGTCCAGTTAATAAAGTGGAATCTATCTGCATTTCTTCTATCTTCGATATCTCTATTTTTTTGGAATGCATCTGGATCAAATCCACCACACTCTACTGCTAATGAGTGGTCAACGATTAATTGTGTTGGAACAACTGGGTTAACCTTATCAGGGTTACCGCCTTTACTTGCAACTGCTTCTCTTAGTCCTGCTAAGTCAACAAATGCTGTAAGTCCTAAGATATCGTGACAGATTACTCTTGATGGATACCAAGGGAAATCCTTGTCTGTTCTTTTTTCAATTAATTGAACTAGTGAATCTTTTAAGTCTTCACTTGGACATTTTCTAATTAAGTTTTCTGCTAATACTCTTGAAGTATAGTTTAGTTTTTCAAATGAACCAGGAGTAATATCTTCTACTGCTGATTTTACATCATAATACTTAACACCATCTACACCATCAAGGTCTTTAAGATATTTTTCGTTTGTCATTTTATATACCTGTTTATTAAAGTTTAGGTTTTCCCAATATTTTGCCATCAGTGCTAAATTTTATATGAATTTATCCACTGAAGTGTGGCACTTTGTTTTAAGTAAGCTTTAAAAGCTTACTTAAAATAGTTTTAGTCAAATTTGTTTCCCGTAAGGGAAGAGTAGTTTATTATGCTCTATCTTCTAAAGCAACGAAATCTCTTGGCTCAGGTCCAGTATACTCTGAACTTGGTCTGATAATTCTGTTGTTTGCTCTTTGTTCAAATGCGTGAGCAGCCCATCCAGCAGCTCTTGACATAATGAATAATGGAGTATAATATAATCTTTCGATTTCCATATAGTGATAAATTAATCCACCGAAGAAGTCGATATTATCTGGTAAACCTTTTTCAGCTTTAACTTTATCTCTAACTGCTTTAGCAATATCAAATAATTTAGGGTCAGAAGTTTCTAACTCTTTTAATTCTTTTGCTAATTCGAAACCGATTGGTGATCTTGGGTCAACTTCTCTATATACTCTGTGACCGAATCCCATGATTTTTTCTTTTTTAGCGAATAATTCATCAACTGAAGTTAACGCGTGCTCAACATTGTCAAATCCAAGTACAAATTTAATTGCAACTTCATTTGCTCCACCGTGTAAGTGACCTTTTAATGTACCAATACCAGTAGTCATACAAGAGTAGATGTCTGATAATGTAGATGCAGTAATTCTGTTTGCAAAAGTTGATGCATTGAATTCATGCTCTGCATATAAAGTTAACATAGCGTTCATAGCTTTAACTTCAACGTCTAAAGGTTTAACTTCTTTTAATCTTTCTACAATATATCCTGCAATTGTATCTTCATCAGAAGCTAATTCAATCTCTTTACCATTTACGTGCCAGTGATGCCAGTAAACTAAGAATGAAGGAAATGCTCCTAATAATCTTGTAATTTTATCCATTTGGTCAGAGAAATCTTCTGCTTCTGGCTCAATACAACCTAAAGCTGAAGTAGCAGTCTTCATAACATCCATTGGGTGAGAAGAAGCTGGAATTGCTTTTAATACTTCTTTTACAGAAGCTGGTAATTGTCTACCTGCAATAATTTTTCTTCTGAACATTTTAAGTTCTTGTTTATTTGGTAATTCACCATTTAATAGTAAAAATGCAACTTCTTCGAAGTCAGCTTTTAAAGCTAAATCTGCAATATCATAACCTCTATAGTTAAGACCATTTCCTAATCCACACGTACAAATTGCTGATTGACCTGCTGTAACACCTGCTAATCCACTCATTATATTCTCCTTATATTTATCTTTTCCCTAGATTTTTTTAATTTAAATTATAATTTATGTATAAATTATTTTGCTTTTCCCTTAGCAAATAATTCATCCATTTTCTTTTCATAGTCATGGTAACCTAACATATCGTATAGTTCCATTCTTGTTTGCATAGTATCAAGAACACCTTCTTGAGTACCTTTGTCTTTTAATTCTTGGTATACATTTAATGCAGCTTTATTCATTGCTCTAAATGCTGATAATGGGTAAAGTACCATATCAATTCCAACAGAAGCTAACTCTTCAGTTGTGAACATTGGTGTTGCACCAAATTCAGTAATGTTTGCTAATACTGGAACATCAATTTGATCGCAGAACTCTTTATACTCTTTTAAAGTATGAATTGCTTCAGCAAAAATAGCATCTGCACCAGCTTCAACGTAAGCTTTTGCTCTAGCAACTGCTGCATCTTGACCTTCTGATTGGTGTGCATCAGTTCTTGCAATAATATAGAACTCTGGGTCTAATTGCATTTTAGCATCAACTGCTGCTCTAATTCTGTCACACATTTCTTCAGTTGTAACTAACTCTTTGTTTGGTCTGTGACCACATCTTTTAGCTGCAACTTGATCTTCGATATGCATACCAGCTGCACCAGATCTAATGAATTCTTTAACAGTTCTTGCAACATTAAATGCATGTCCCCAACCTGTATCAGCATCTACGATTACTGGAGTATCACAAATAGAAGTAATTCTTCTAATATCAATACATACATCCTCAATCATAGTCATACCTAAATCAGGTAATCCGTAAGAAGCGTTTGCAATACCACCACCAGAAAGGTAGATAGCTTTGTGTCCAACTTTTGTAGCTTGTAATGCTTGGTAAGCATTAATTGTTCCTACAATTTGTAAAGGACTTTCTTCTTTTAAAGCCTCTCTAAATTTTTTTCCTGCGCTCATGTTAATCCTTCATAAAATTAATTGACTTTCATTATACATGAGATTTATATTTAGGCAATGTATATTTTTTGTTTTGGAAACGGCAATTTTTTTTATGAAAATTTAAATATGTACAATATTTGTTCTTATGTATTGTTTTGGTACAATAATGCTTAAATATAAGTTTAAGGTTTGAAAATGATGTATAAAAACGGCATTGAGAAGTTTATAGAAATTTTTAAAAGGTCTAATCTAAGTATATCTAAATTTGCTTCATTGATTCAAAAAGATAGAAGAACAGTTACTTCTTGGATTGATAATATTTCTGATATAGAGCCAAATGAAGATGTAAAACAAAAAATATGTACAATATTTAGATACCCAGATTTTATTTGGGAAGAGGGATGTACTGGTGATGAGTTTGTTAAGTCAATTACTCAGATTCCTCAAAAAGAAGTAAGAATTATAGATGAAGACTATTATGGAAGATTAAAATACATAATGGATATTGAAAAAAATAGAAGATTTGTAATTCAAGCACAATTCCCTGGACCTATGTATAGAGATACAGCAGTAAAGAAAGTATACAGAACAAAAACTTCAACAGAAATAGAAGAGTTAAAACAAGCAAGAATAGAACAAATGCTTAGATATGATTATGATACTACAGAGTGGTACTCTATTAAATCAGTATTATCTTTCTGTTTTGCTAACTTTGGTAACTTTTATACAAAAGAAGAAAAAATCAAAATTTTAGAACTTATATATGAACTATTTAATAATAACTATAATAAAAAGCTTTTCTTATTTGATTCTTTTTCAAGAAAAATTTATGGAATGGAAACAACATATATCTCTATAAATGTTAAGCAAAAGATTCTTTTCTTTAAATCACCTATTGAGTCAGTATTTATAGAAATTAGAAATAAAAACTTAGTGGAAAGAATGCATAAGTACTACTCTTCTCCTGTTGAAGCGCCATCTCATGTAAACTTTTTAGAATCAATTAATATTATCAATATTTTAAAAGATGCAGTAAGATATAACAATAGTATTTTACAAGCTTATGAAACAATCAATAGAACAACAGATTATGGAGAGCTTTTCTATAATAACCTGAGTATAGATTTACAAAAACAAGTAAGCAAACCAAAACCTGGACAAAAAAGAAACTAAAGGTAGATTATGGATTTTACATTATATATAAATGAGTTTATGATTTTAATGACAGCTTTGCTTATTGCACTATTAGCTCCGGGTCCAGATTTTGCAATGGTATTTAAACAAAGTATCACTTATGGAAGAAGAGCTTCTATTTTCACAAGTATTGGAATAGGTCTTGGAAGTTCTATTCATATAATATATTGTATATTAGGAATAGGGCTTATTATTTCAAAGTCAATTATTCTTTTTAATATTATTAAATATCTAGGTGCAGCATATTTAATCTACCTTGGAATATCAAGTTTGAGGTCAAAAGGTTTCAAAATTGATAAAAATAACACAATAGATGATAAAAACATAAGTGATTTTAAATCTTTTATGGTAGGATTTTTATGTAATGCATTAAATCCAAAGGCAACACTATTTTTTCTATCAATGTTTACAGTTGTGATAAGTATTGATACTCCACTTTTTGTTCAAGCTATTTATGGACTATTTTGTGTATTACTAGCAACACTATATTTTGTAATAACTTCATTGTTTTTAACTAAAGATAGTGTAAGAAGATTTTTTAATAAATTTGGAGCTTGGTTTGATAGAGCAGTTGGTGCTGTTTTAATATCACTAGGAATAAAAATAGCATTAAGTAAATAAGGAAACATATGAGTAGTAAAGACAGACTATTAAAAGTGACTTTTGATGAGATTTATGTAAATGGATACTATGCGACATCAGTTGATAAAATCCTTAAAAAAGCAAAAATGAACAAAGGTAGTATGTATCATTTTTTTAAATCTAAAAAAGAGTTAATGTTAGCTGTTATTGATGCTCATATTTTTGAATATATAGATAAAAAGTATGGTGCGATTTTAGATACAGAAGGTAACTATATTGATGCCATGTTTGAAGTTTTAAACAATAAAGAGTCATTTAACTTTACTTTTGGATGTAGATTAAATACTTTAGTTCAAGAACTTTCTCACCAAGACAAAGATTTCAAGGTGGCTTTAGAGAAAGTATATACTCACTTTGAAGGGATTTTAGAAAAAGTATTTTTAAAAGCAAAAGCTAACAATGAAATTGAATATGAAGATATTAAAGGTTTAGCAGTGTTTGTAGTTGCAACTATTGAAGGTGCTTTATCTACTGCAAAGAAATCTCAAGATGGAATGCATTTTGAAACTTGTATGAAACAATTGAAGCTTTTTTTTGAGTCAATTAGCAAAAAGTAATTTTTATCAGTTTAAGTGATAAAAACTCTTGACTATATAGTCAATCTTTGGTATAATTTTTTTGACTAAGTAGTCATGTCCCTTTTTTTGTGTCCATGACTTGACTATCTAGTTAACCCTTCCCCCGATTTAGTTCTCATAAATTATTATGGAACTTCAATCTACTCTTTATCCAAACTACAGTTTAGTAGTATGATAATTTGCTTAAAAGCATTAGCCTAATAAAAAGAACGAAAGTTCTTTTTATTAGAATTTACTTTCAATTTACAATAAATTTAACTCTTCACTTATATCTTTTATGAGTTTTGAAAGTGGTCGCTTGTGTAGATCTTCATTTTTTTTATATCCACATGTTATAAACTTATGTATTTCTGCTTCATCAAATCCTACTCCACTTAATGATTTACGAAGTACATCAAAATGTTCTTTGGTATCTTCATTGTATAGCTTTGAATAAAGTTCATAAACTATATCTCCATGATGTTTATAAAAATCTTCAAGTTTAAAATATTTATCATTTATATCAATTTTTGTAACTAGTTTAGGTGGAAAGTTATCGATAGATTTAATATCAAAACTAAATTTAAAATTATCATTTTTCATTTCATAAGGGCTTACTAATTTATCTTTATAACTATCATTATTGCCTTTTACTGTTGTCCCATTACATATTGAACAAGAAGGTATAAGATTATAGAATGAAACTCCTAAATATGGATATTTATCTTTAGGAAAAAAATGGTCTATCTGAGGTCTAACTACTCCTCTTCTACTTACTGATTGAATATATGCTCTATTGCAATAGGGACAAGTTTGTAGCCCAATATCATTCACAAATTTTAAACCATCAAACTTATTGGTTGAATATATATTGTTGATAAAAACATTATATATAACTTTTTTTAAGTTTTCCGACATTTGAGGTTCAAAATCATCAATAGTAGCTCGTAATTTTTCTGTATTTGCAGTTAATATTTCTTTTAATTTTTTTTCTAAATTAATAGATTTCAAAAAATCTAATTCATTTGTATTAAGTAGAATTTGAGAACGTTTTTTTGTTGCTTTTAGTCCACAGTTTCTTATAATACGATTCAGTTGACTTTGCACATTTTCCCACATCTTCTCAGCATATTTATCTGCTTGAGTTTGCTCAATCTTTAGGCTTAACATTCTTTAGCCTTTCAATCTCTTCTTCAAGTCTTTTGATTTTTGCTTTATTCTTCACTTTATCACTTGAATAGTTTTCATGAAACTTCTCTTCTAGTTTGTACTTTAAAAATGGTTCACCAACTATTTGGATAATTTTCCAAGCATCTTTTTTTGTTTGGATTGTTGATTTAGCATTGTTTAAAAAATTAATAACATTTTGAATTTTATCTTTAGCAAACTCTCCCATAAGCCCATCTTGCATAAAAAAACCGTGTGAAAGTAAAGTATGAATATTTGCTCCAAAAGTTTGTTGATTATCTTCAAACGGGTAAACTTGTTTTCCTTTTTCTAAAAATATTACATTTTCTTTTGGTATGTCTGAAAGTATGAATGGAGAATGTGAAGTAACTAAAAATTGAAATTTATATTTATTACTAATTAATGTATGTTTAATTAAAAAATCTATGTAACTAATAATTATGTTAATTAATTCTCTCTGCCATTGAGGATGTAGGGATAAATCTATTTCATCTAACAATATAATTCTATTATCATTTAAATTTATAAACGTATATATAAGGTTAACAATAAATTTTAATATTTGTTTCTCTCCCGTACTTAAATCCTTATAAGTTACAAAAGATTTTCTATCAAAAAAATTTATAGTCAAAATTTTATAATTATATAAATACTTATATAAACTATCTTCATTAATCCATTTAAAAAAAGTATTGATATTGGTATCGTTTATATCATTACTTCTAGATATTAATATTTGTGTTTTTGTTTCAAGTTGAAAGTTTTCATTTAAGTACTGTATATAGTTTGAAAAGTTCTGTATAGATTTTAATTCTTCTATATTCCTATTAAAATGATCGATTTGTCCTTGCTGTGTTCTAAATATTTCATTAATAGTTTTTTCTAGAGTATTAAAATAGTTTTGAATGGTAAGTAATATTGCAAAATTTTTCTCTTTGGAATCATTTATCTTTTTATTGTTTATAATTATTTCAATAATATTTATTAATTCATCAAAAAACTTACTTTTAAATTTTTCATTAGTATAATTAGCAAAATCAATTACAATATCTATATACTTATCTAGATAGAAACTTGAAAGGAAATTATAAATATATATTTCTTTTGTAGGTTTATTTTCTGTTTCACCTAATATGAATGTTGATGTATCAATGTTTTTTTCAAAAAAATATTTGATTTTCTGAGTTTTTGTTTTTGCTTCATCATCAATAATATCAAAATCAATCTTTCTAAAATCTAACTCTATTCTCATAGTAGAAAATAAAAATGATTTATCTAATATCGAAAATATATCATCTTTTTTATTCAATAAATAAGCAAATTTATTTTCAAATCTCTCTGAGCCTCTAAACCCATTATAAAAATCTTGGTAATGACCAGCCTTAATTAATGGGTTTTTTTTACTTAAATCATCAAGTCCATTAGAAAAAAAACTTAATTGATATAGTTTACTTGTAATAACTTTTGTTTCAATATTATATGTTGTTTTATTATGTATGTTACTTGTATTAAAAGATTGGAAGGTGTCATAACTTTCCATTTTAGATGAAGGTATATAAAATATATCTTTTTCTAAAAATACCAAAAAAATATTACTATTTTTTAATTTTTCAAATCTAAAAAGTGAAATGATTTCAAGTAGTCTACTCTTTCCACTTCCATTCTCCCCAACGATTGCAGTGATATTTGTATTTTCAGGAAATATACTTACATACTCTTTGTTTTCATCAATTATTAATTCACAATTGTCTTTTAATTTTCCATTCTCATCATACTCATCTTTAAATTCACACTTAAACCTAGGAGAAAAATTAAATCCTTGTTTTTCTATATTTTTATATTTCTCTACCCATAAATAAACTAATTCCATAATAACTCTTTAATATAATATTTTTAGATATATTATAAGAATATCATTTAAAAGTTTATATAAGTACAAAAGAGTTACTTATAAGCTTTTAATATGATACAAAATAAAAAGAAGAAAAAAGTATGAATCTGCTAAAATACTAAACTAAAAATTAATAAGGAATATCATTGAAACAATATTTACAACTTTTACAACATATTTTAGATAATGGTATTAAAAAAGAAGATAGAACAGGTACAGGAACTACTTCTGTTTTTGGTTATCAAATGAGATTTGATTTAAATGAAGGTTTTCCCCTTGTAACTACAAAAAAGACTCACTTAAAAGCTATTATTTCTGAGCTTCTTTGGTTTATAGAAGGAAGTACAGATGAAAGAAGACTTGCTGAGATTCATTATGGTGACAAAGCTTCAAACTTAATTGGTAAAAAAACAGTTTGGACTGCAAACGCAGATGCTCAAGGAAAAGATTTAGGTTATATAAATACAGATACTATAAAAGAGCTTGGTCCTGTATATGGGAGCCAATGGAGATCTTGGATAGGAGCTGATGGAAAACCACATGACCAGTTAGCAACTGTTATTAATCAAATTAAAAACAATCCAGATAGTAGAAGAATTATTTTAAATGCTTGGAATGTAGCAGAGATAGAAAATATGGCATTACCTCCTTGTCATACTTTTTTCCAGTTTTATGTAGCAGATGGAAAACTATCTTGTCAACTATACCAAAGAAGTGCAGATGTGTTTTTAGGAGTACCTTTTAATATAGCTTCTTATGCATTACTTACGATGATGATTGCACAAGTTTGTGATTTAGAAGTTGGAGATTTTGTACATACTTTTGGTGATGCACATATCTATTCAAATCATATGGAACAAGTTAATTTACAACTTAGTCGTACTCCACATAAAAAACCAACTATGAAAATCAATCCTGACATTAAAGATATAAATGATTTTAAAATGGAAGATTTTGAATTAGTTGATTATGTATGTGATGAACCAATTAAAGCACAAATGGCTGTATAAAGGAAGGGCAAACAAATGAAAATTTCAATGATAGTAGCCTATGGAAAAAACTGGGAAATAGGTTTAAACAATCAAATGTTATGGCATATAAGTGAAGATTTTAAAAACTTTAAAGCCATAACTTCAGGTCACCATATTTTAATGGGAAGAAAAACTTTTGAATCAATTGGAAAACCCCTTCCAAATAGAACTTCACTTGTATTAAGTAGAGGTGAGTTTGAACAAGAGGGTGTTTACACTTTTAATGATGTTCAAAAAGCTTTAGATTTTGCAAGGGCAAATGGTGAAGAAGAACTGTTTGTAATTGGTGGAGCAAATATCTATGAAACTATGTTTGACTACGTTGATAAAATGTATTTAAGTGAAGTTGATTTTGATGGTGAAGCTGACGCTTTTCTAAAAGAGATTGATTTCTCTTCTTGGGATTTAGTAGAACAAAAAGAGTATGAAGAGATAAAAGAGGGTGATAAAGTTAAATCACCAGCTTGGAAATTTAAAGTTTGGGTTAAAAAAGATTAAGTAAATGCTTAAAAAAATAACCGCTCTTTTTCCTATTTGGGCAATTGTTTTTTCAATAATTGCCTACTTACAGCCTAGTATAGTAGTTGACTTTAAATCTTGGATTATCCCTTTACTTATTTTGATAATGTTCTGTATGGGAATTACTTTAAAAGTAGATGATTTTAAAAGGGTTTTGAAAAAACCTAAAATCATAGCTTTAACTGTTGCTTTACAGTTTTTGATTATGCCCCTTGCTGCTTTTGTTATCTCAAAACTTTTTAATCTTTCAGATGAACTACTTGTTGGTATGGTTTTAGTTGGTGCTGTTTCAGGTGGAACTGCTTCAAATGTAATTGCATATTTAGCGAAAGCTGATGTTGCTTTATCTATTACTATGACTATTGTTTCAACACTTTTATCTATACTTATTACACCATACTTAACACTACTTTATGTAGGACAAACAGTTCCTGTTCCTGCTTTTAGTATGTTATTGAGTATTTTAAAAATCGTATTTGTCCCAGTTGTGGTTGGGATTATTTTAAATCACTTCTTCCATAAGTATATAGAAAAGAGACATGATTTATTTGCATTTTTCTCTATAGTTTCTATTGTATTTATAATTGGAATAATAATAGGACTTAACCAAAGTAAAATAGCAACTATTGCATTACCTTTAATGCTTGCAATTATGCTTCATAATTTCTCTGGACTTTTATCAGGATATTATATTTCTAAACTTTTTGGTTACAGCAAAAAAGAGTGTAAAACTGTAGCTATTGAAGTTGGTATGCAAAACTCAGGTTTAGCCGTTGTCTTATCGATGAAGTATTTTACTGCTTTAAGTGCTTTACCAGGAGCTATCTTTAGTATTTGGCATAATATTTCTGGTTCGATTATTGCTGGATATTGGTCAAAAGAAGATGAACACTAAAGCTTATAAAAGCTCTAGTGTTTCGGCTAATTTACTTGCAACTTTTTTATAGTTTCTTATTTCTAAAAGTCTAGTTTGACCCTTTTTACCAATATTTTCAACCTCTTCTTTTGATAAGTCAATTATCTCTTCAAGTCTAGTTTTTATAGAGTATTTATCAAACTTACAGAACCAAGCATCATAATCATCTGTAAATAGAGTATAGTTGTTTGCATTATTTGTCATAAGACATGGAATTGCTGTTGAATAGTAATCCATAATCTTAATAGGTGTAGAAGTACTAAATAGTGGAATATCAGGCAAAACACAAATTCCAACATCTGCTTCTGAAATATATTTTAATAACTCTTCTTTTGTTTTTGCATTTACAATATTTATTTTGTTTTCCAAAGTAGGAAAAGAGCTTATTATAGCTTTTGCATTTTCAGGGTTTTTTGTTGAGATTGTTAGTTTCCATGAAGAACTTTTTACACTATCAAAGGCATTTATAACCGTCTCAAAATCCCTTAGTTTGTCGATTGTTCCTGCGTAGAAAAATCTTTTTTCATTTGATTGATGTTGTTTGTTCTCTTTTAGTTCATCTGGGTCTAAACAAGGAGGACAGATAAAAGTCTTTACTTTTACTGCTTCATAATATTCTTCTTTCATCAAATCAGAAGAAGGCAAGAATATATCACATTGATTTATATATTTTGTTTCAGAAAAGCTGTTAATGGTAGTATTTAGATATTTTAAAAAGCTAGATTTATTGTTTGCTTTATCAACTTCCATTTTCTCAACATCTTTTGGAAATGAGAGTCTATATCCAACTTTATAGTTGTAGGTTTTACTTTGTTGTAAAACTGCTTTTAAAATATCCGCATTATTTCTAACTATAATATAGTCATATTCACTTGGACTAATACCTGCATTTTCAAACAAATTTAAGATTTTTGTCTCTTCTTGTTTTGGTAAAACAAAACGTCTATCATCTTTTTTTTCTAGTTCAGTTTTAAATTCACTGAAGTAAACTATATCAGTATGGATATAATTATTTAAATGTTTTTCAAACAAAGGGCCAATAAAACTGTGGTCAGTGTACTCATCTTGGTCTGTAATATAAAGAAGCCTATTCATAACTACTCCTTGCTAGAAAATTGTAACATTCTATCATAAACAAGTAGCATTAAAGAAGCACTAATATTATTTTTTTAAATAACTAGTTTAATGGGAGTTTAATTTAAATTTTAAGTATTTGTTTTTTTAATGTAAAACAGTTAATTGTACTAAAATTATACATTAATTTTTATTTAATTGGTATTATTATAATATAATAGCTTGAATCTAAAAAAAGAGAGATAATGGGTAATAGTAGTAACATTATTAATATGAATAAAATTAATAAATTTTATGACGACTTTCATGTTTTAAAAAATATTAATTTTTATGTAAAGAAGGGTGAAATTGTTGTTGTTTGTGGACCATCAGGTTCTGGTAAATCAACACTAATTAGATGTATCAATGGACTAGAAGACATCGATGAAGGTGAAATCATAGTTGATGATATCGACATTCATAAAAGTAAAAAGAACCTACAAGAGATTAGAGGTGAAGTTGGAATGGTTTTTCAGCACTTTAATCTATTTCCTCATTTAACTATTTTAGAAAATATTACACTAGCTCCATCTTTAGTTAAAAATGTAAATAAAGATGAAGCAAAAAAGATTGCTTTAGAACTACTTGATAAAGTAAAACTAAAAGATAAAGCTAACTCATATCCTGCTGATTTAAGTGGTGGACAAAAACAAAGAGTTGCCATAGCAAGAAGTTTAGCAATGAAACCAAAAGTTATACTTTTTGATGAGCCTACATCAGCTCTTGACCCAGAAACAATTGGTGATGTACTTGCAGTTATGAAAGATTTAGCAAAAGAGAACTTTACTTTAGTTTGTGTTACTCATGAGATGGGTTTTGCAAAAGAAGTAGGGGATAGAATTGTATTTATGGACCAGGGAGTTATCGTTGAAGAGAATACTCCAGAAGAGTTTTTTGCACACCCAAAAAGTGATAGAGCAAAGAAATTCTTAAAAGAGATATTAACACATTAATAAGGAGAGAGAGTGAAGAAATTAGTATTAGCTTTAATGGTATTTGCAACTATGAACTTACTTGCAGATGACATTAATCTTTGGAAGAAGTCTACGTTAAATGAGATTGTTAAAAGAGGGGAATTAAGAGCTTGTTTAGACCCAGGGTATATGCCTTTTGAAATGAAAGACAAAAGAGGTAGAATCATTGGTTATGATATTGATTTTGGTAAAAAAATGGCAAAAGAAATGGGTGTGAAATTTGTACCTGTATCAACTGCATGGGATGGAATTATTGCATCACTTTTAACAGGAAAATGTGATATTATCATGTCTGCAATGACTATTACTCAACAAAGAAACTTAAAAATTAACTTTGCTGACCCATATGTTGTAATTGGACAAACTGTTTTAATTGACAAAAAATTACAAGGTAAAATTACTGATGCTAAACAATTAGACAAAAAAGGTTATACGATAGTTACTAAACTTGGTGTAACTGGTGAAATCGTTGCAAAGAAATTCTTCAAAAATGCAAAAGTTGTTACTTTTGAAACAGAAGCAGATGCAGCAGCAGAAGTATTAAATGGAAAAGCAGATGCATTTATCTATGATCAACCATATAATATTCTATTTATGTCTGATAAAGGTAAAGGTAAATTAGTACATTTAGATACTCCATTAACTTATGAGCCATTAGGGTGGGCTATTAGAAAAGGTGACCCTGATTTCCTTAACTGGTTAAACAACTTCTTAAGACAAGCAAAAGAAGACAAACTTGTTGATTTCCATGGAAAATTAAATAAGAAATGGTTACAAGATACAGATTGGTTAAAAAGAGTTCAATAATATATGAGTAAAAAACATCAATCTTGGGCACAAAATAAAAATCTAGGGCATTTAATTGCTCTAGCTTTTTATATAGCAGTTGGATATTTCTTTTATCTAGCAGCAGCAAACATGAACTATGTTTGGAAATGGAACTCTATCCCTAAATACTTTGTTTATGAGCAAAGTGTAAATATTGAAGCTCCTATAGATGGAAAACTAGTATTAAAAGATGAAAACTATTTTATTGAAGGAACTGATACAGTTCAGTTAGAAAATTTAGATAGTAGTTTTTTATTAGAGTATAAAGTAGGAGAATATGTATATCAGTTTGATATTGTTGCATCAAAAAGTGAAACTAAAATTGGTCCTGTATTAGAAGGACTTTGGGTAACACTTAAGATATCATTCTTTGCCGCAATTCTTACTTTTATAATAGGTATTATAGTTGCACTTATGAAACTATCTACTTATCAGTTCTTAAAAGATATTGCGACGGTTTATATTACACTAGTTAGGGGAACTCCTTTACTTGTGCAAATCTTCTTATTCTATTTTATAGTTGCAAATATTTTTGAGCTTGATAGATTTATTGCTGGTGTATTAGCCCTTGGGATTTTCTTTGGTGCTTATATGGCAGAGGTTTTAAGAGGTGCTATTCAATCTATTGATAAAGGACAACTTGAAGCTGCTAGTTCATTAGGTATTTCTAAAACTCAGGCTATGAGATATATTATTTTACCTCAAGCATTTAAAAGAGCTTTACCAACATTAGTTGGTGAAATGATTGCTTTAGTTAAAGATTCATCTTTAGTTTCTGTAATTGCAATTACAGATTTAACTAAAGTAGGTAAAGAAATTGTTGCAAATACTTTCTCTCCCTTTGAGACTTGGATTGTGGTTGCTTTAGTTTATCTAAGTATTACTTCTTTATTAAGTTTCATAGGACATAGATTAGAGAAAAAAATGGCTTTAAAAGGCGGAATGAGTTAACTTGGAAATATTATCTAATTTTATCCAACAAACTATTACTATCTTTGCTATTATGGACCCAATAGGGATTAGTGCATTAGCACTATCTTTATTGAGTCCAAATATTACAAAAACACAAATATCTACAATTGCTAGAAAATCTACATTTACTATTATTATCGCATTTTTTGTAGTTTTAATTACAGGTGATGCTATCTTAAAGATTTTTGGTATTGGTGAAAATTCACTTAAGGTTATGGGTGGAATTATTCTACTTATGATGGCAATTTCAATGGTAAATGGTAGTGCAAAAGAGGGTAAAAAAGATGATGACAAAAGTGACGAAGAACTTTCTGTTATTCCAATAGGTATTCCTATTGCTTTTGGGGCTGGATTATTTACTACTATTATTATTTTTAAGCATGATGCTGAAACATTTGTTGATTTAGTATCTATTACTCTTGCGTTTTGTATAAATGCATTTTTATTTTATCTGATATTAAAAAACTCAATTTATATTAGAAAATTCTTTGGTGCTACAGGACAAAATGTAGTTACTAAACTTATGGGATTGATTGTTGGAGCTATTGCAGTACAATTTATAATCTCAGGAATTGTTAGCCTAACTAAACTCTATTTATAATGTTTTTAGATGTCTTCTTAAAAGGTTTTATTGTAACAATATCTTTGATTGTTGCAATAGGAGCTCAAAATGCATATATTTTAAAACTTGGGCTTTTAAAACAACATGTTGGAAAAGCTGTACTATTTTGTATTCTTTCAGATATTTTACTTATTTCATCAGGGGTATTAGGTTTAGGCTTTTTTATAAAAGATAATCAAATTCTTATAAACTCTATTGCAATTTTTGGAATCATATTTTTATGTTATTACTCTTTTTTATCTTTTAAATCTGCACTTAAAAATGAGAGTTTAAAAATTGACGATGAAGTAAAAACAAATCCTTTAAAACAAGTATTAACTTTACTATTTATTTTTACATATTTAAATCCACATACTTATCTTGATACTATTTTATTAATAGGTGGAATTGGAGCAAATATTGAAGACAATCTAAAACTATATTTTCTACTAGGTTCTTTATTAGCTTCATCTTTTTGGTTTTCTACTTTAGGTTTTGGTGCAAGATTTTTAATTCCATTATTTAAAAAGCCAATTACATGGAAAATATTAGATATTTCAATTGGTCTATTTATGTTATTTATCGCATATTCATTGATAGATATAATTAAATAAAATATATTTTAAGGTTAGATTAAAGCCATCAACTAAAATTATTTTAAATAATAAAACTTAATATAAGAAATTATAATTTAAGTCACCTGATAAAAATACTCCCTAAGTAATTGTTTTTGAAAGGTTCTCTAAAAATTATTTAAAAAGTGGGTCTTAACTATGAATGTAACAGTTGCCTTTTTAGAAACATCTAAACAGTTAGAAAACTTCAACTTTTCAAATAAAAACAAATACTTAATTTTATGTACTCAAAATAGTAAACTTGATTTAGAAAAACTCAATAGTTTAAATATAGAATATTATGGTGCAATCTTTCCTAAACTAATATTTAAAAATAAAATATTTGAAGATGGTTATTTGATTTGTATTTTGAAAAACAATGTTCATATTGAGTTTATTGAAGATATGAATACCCATGAGTTTGATAACTCAACACTAAGTAATTATAATACTTTGATTACGATTATTGATGGACTATCAGATTATAATACAGCTTTCTTAGAAAATATGTATGAACATACAAATATCAATTCAACTATTATTGGTGGTGGAGCTGGAACATTTGAAGAGAATAAAAAACATCTTTTTAACAATAATGGCTTTTATTCAAACTCTTCTATTATAGTGATGATTGATAATATTATAGATATTGGTGTAAGTGGAGGGTGGCAAGTTTTAGATGGACCTTTTGTTGTTACATCATCTAAAGGAAAACTTCTTAAAGAGTTGGATTATAAAAGTGCTTTTGAATTGTACAAAGCTGCAATAGAAAAAGACCTTGGCAAGAAGGTTGAAGTAAAAGATTTTTATAGTTTAATGAAAGATTATCCTCTTGGAATAGTAAAAAATGATGAGAAATATATATTAAGAGACCCAATCTCTTTTCAAAAAGATTTTTTACATTTAGCAGGAGATATTGAAAACAATAGTGTAATCAATATCTTAAAAGCAAAAGAGAGTGATCTTTTAGAGTCAACAGCAAGTACAAGAAATCAAGTACTACAAAAAGGTGCTAAACACTTAATGATATTTGAGTGTGTATCAAGACTAGAATACTTAACTGTAAATAGCTACTCTAAACAATTAAGAGAGCTAAACAAGTGTGAGTCAATAAAAAGTGTCTTTGGTGTGATTAGTATAGGAGAAGTAGCAAACTCTGGTGAAAAATATATTGACTTACTAAATAAAAGTTGTGTAATAGGTGGAATATGTCATTAACAAAACTGTCTGTATCTTATAAGTGTGTAAACTCTATAGGAAATAGTTTAAATCTTGAAGAGATGATGGAAGAGTTCTTAAGAACTTTTATTAAAGAAACAGGTGCGATAAGTGGTTCTTTTTTTGTAAATAGAAGTTTAGATTTATGTGAAGAAGTTGCCTCATTAGGAAAGAAGAATCTTTTTAATATAGAAAGTATTAAAAAAAGACTAGAAGATGAGACTCTTATTTTAGAAGAAGTGGATAAGAGTATAAAACTATTAGCATATAAGGTAAAAAAAGGCTGTTTGATTTTTCTTTATTCTTGTGAGAATGATTTTGATTTTATTACTTCTATTTTAGAGAGTCTAAAAAACAAAATAGAGATAAATATTGACTCATGTTTAAATGTTGAAAATCTAAAAGAGCAAATAGAAGAAGCTACAAAAGAGAACTTAGAAAAAGAGAGACAACTATTTGAACAACTAAAAATGTCACAAATGGGTGAACTAATAGGAAATATTGCCCATCAATGGAGACAACCATTAAATATCATCTCAACTGCAACAAGTGGAATGCAAATCAAAAAAGAGCTAGATATACTTACTGATGAAGATTTTAAAGAGTACACAAAAAGTATTTTAGAAAACTCAAGTTATCTGTCTGGAACAATAGATGAGTTCAGAGACTATATAAAAGATAGTAATAAAGAAAAAGAGATAATCGTACAAGATAGATTAAAAATGGCAACTGAGATGTTAAGGTCATCTTTTAGTTTAGAAAGTATAAATATCATAGAAGAGTTTGTAGAAGAAGAGAAACTACACTTTAAACTTGTATTAGGTGATTTACTACAAGTACTAATTACTATTTTTAACAATGCAAAAGAAGCCTTAGTAGAAAAAGATGATTTAGAATACAAATGGATAAAGTACAGTTTACGAAAAACAGACTATACGATAAAGATAACAATAGAAGATAACGCAGGTGGAGTAAATGAAAAGATAAAAGATAAAATCTTTAATCCATACTTTACTACAAAACATCAAGCAAGGGGAACAGGGATTGGTCTTTACTCTGCATATGGTATAATCGTAAATAAACTAGATGGTAAGCTGTATTTAAAAAACACTGAATTTGGAGCGAAATTTTATATAGAGTTACCACTAAATGTAAATTATATTATATAAAGGTAATCCTATCTTACAAAATTCTGTAGAGACAATTGGCTATTTTAATGCCATCTTAGACCCATACAATGGAATAACTATTAATAAAGAAAACCTTCCTGATACTAAAGAAGAGTTTGAATTAAATCTTGATTTACTAATAGATGAAGTTAAATCAAGAAGAAATCTTATTTGGATGTATATAGATATAAAAGATTCGCAGTTTATTCCTCTTGCTACACAAAGAGGTTTTTTCTTTCACTCTTGTGATGAAGATTATGTATTAGTAGTAAAAAGATTAAAAGAGAATGCAATAGTTCCAACACCTGCAAATCATACTTTAGGAGTAGGGGCAGTTGTAATAAATGAAAACAATGAAATACTTGTAATAAAAGAAAAAATATCAACTGTAGGATATAAACTACCAGGTGGACATGTAGATAACGCAGAGATGATTTCTAATGCACTTGCAAGGGAAGTTTATGAAGAAACAGGGATAAGAGTAGAGTTTGAGTCAGTTGTGTCTTTAGGGCACTTCTATCCTCACCAATTTCATAAATCAAATCTTTATGTACTGTGTTTAGCAAAACCTCTTACCCATGAAATAAATATTTTTGATACAGATGAGGTAATAGATGCTAAATGGGTAGATTTAAATGAGTATCTAAATGATGAGAATGTATTAACTTACTCAAAAGCGATAGTAAATGCTGCATTAAGTACTAAAGGTTTTAAAATAGATAATGAACCTCTTAGTCATATAAAAAAAGAAATGGAATTATTCTTTCCTTTAGGAAAACAGAGTATAATCCAAAAAAAATAAATTATAATAAAGGAAATTAAAAATGAAAGAAATTATCTCAACACCAAATGCACCTTCAGCAATTGGACCATATAACCAAGGAACATCTTTTGGAGACTTAGTATTTTTATCTGGACAAATTCCATTAGACCCAGAAACTATGGAACTAGTTGGAGGAGATGATGTACAAGCTCAAACAAAACAAGTAATGGAAAACTTAAAATCAGTATTAGAAGAAGCAAACTCATCTTTTGATAATGTACTTAAAACAACTTGTTATTTATCAGATATGGATAACTTTGTAGCTTTCAATGAAATCTATGCACAATACTTTAAAGCTGAAACAGCTCCTGCAAGAGCTACAGTTGCAGTTAGAACTTTACCTAAAAATGTATTAGTTGAGGTAGATGTAATAGCTCATAAAAACTAGAAGATTTTCTTCTAGTTTTTTAAACTTAGACTCACTCTTTGTTTCTCTAAATCAACACTTAGAACTTTTACTTTTTCTAAATTCTGATTGATACTTAAAACCTCACTTGGATGAGAGATTCTTTTATTTGATATTTGTGAGATATGAAGTAGGGCATCATTTTTTAATCCCACATCAATAAAAGCTCCAAAGTCAGTTATGTTTCTAACTATTCCAGATAAAACAAAACCTTCTTTTAAATCCTCAATTGAACTTACATCACTAGCAAATCTTACTTGATTGAAGTTTTCTCTAATATCAAACCCTGGTTTTTTTAGTTCTTCAATTATATCTTTTAGTTTTAGTAAAGAAGAGCCAAGTTCATTTGCTATAGTTTGTATTTGTGAATCTTTTATATCTTCTATCTTATAGTTTTTTTGCAAGTTTTTTGTTACTTCATAATCTTCTGGGTGAATAGCAGTATTATCTAAAATAGATTTGCCATCTTTTATTCTTAAGAAACCAACTGCTTGTTCATAAGCTTTTGCTCCTATTCCTTTTACTTTTAGAAGTTCTTCTTTTGAAGTAAATTTTCCTATCTTTTCTCTATGTTCTACAATATTTAATGCTAATTTTTCAGTAATACCAGAAACAAAAGATAGTAGTTTATATGAAGCTGAGTTTAAATCAACACCTACTTTATTTACTAAGTCAATTGTTGTGTTTTCTAATTTTTGTGCTAACTCTTTTTGATTTACATCGTGTTGATATTGTCCAATACCAAGTGATTTAGGGTCTATTTTTACTAAGGCTGCCATTGGGTCACGAAGTCTAGCTGCAATAGAAATAGCACCTCTAATAGTTACATCAAGATCAGGGTACTCTTTTTGTGCGATTTTAGAAGCAGAATAAACACTTGCACCTATTTCACTAACAATTGCATAATTTATATTATAGTCTACATCAAGATTTTTCTCTTTGATTAAAGTTGCTATAAAATCAGCAGTTTCCCTTGAAGCAGTTCCATTTCCAATAGCTATTGCTGTGATATTATATTTTTCAATTAAAGAGCAAACTACTTTAGAAGAGTTTGCGAAGTCCTCTTTTGGTTTTGTAGGATAAATCACATTTGAGTCAAGGTATAAACCATCTTCATCTATAACAGCTAATTTACAACCAGTTTTATACCCAGGGTCAACTCCTAAAATAACTTGATTTACTAATGGAGCTGTTTGAAGTAACTCTTTTAAGTTTTTACCAAAAAGCTCAATAGCTTCGCTACTTGCTTTTTCTTTTAAAGTTGTAAGAGCCTCTCTTTTTAAACTAGGAAGTAAAAGTCTTTTTAGTCCATCTTTATAGGCATCAAAGACTATCTCTTTTGAAGTATTTGCCCAAGAAGGGATTTTATATTTTTTAATATTCTCTAAAATATGTTTTTCATCAATATTTACTTTTATAGCTAGTTGTTTTTCATTTACAGCTCTTAATATTGCTAAAGTTCTGTGAGATTTGATATATTTTATTTTCTCTTCTTTTTGAATAAAGCTTGAATAAAGACCATCTTTTTGAAACTCTTCACCTTCTTTTATCTCTATAGTTCCCCAGTTTGAGATTAGCTTTCTTATTATCTCTTTTGATTTAAAATCATCGGCATATCTTTGAGCTATAATATCTTTTGCACCAGTTATAGCATCTTCACAAGATGTAACTTCTTTATTTAAAAACTGTTTTGCTTTTTGTGAAACTTCTTCTTTAGTATATTTTAGACTTTGAATAATATTTGCTAATGGTTCTAAACCATTCTCTATAGCCTTACTTGTTCTTGAAGATTTTTTATCTTTAAAAGGTGTATAGATATCTTCTACTGCTTGTAGAGTTGTTGCTTCACTTAACTGTGATAAAACTTTGTCATTTAAAAAGTTCTTCTCTTTTAAAATAGAGATTATCTCTTCTTTTCGTGAGAGTAGTTTTTGCGAGTAAGAATAAACTTCTTCAAAAGCTCTTAGTGCCTCATCACTTGCATTGTTTGTTAAATCTTTTCTATACCTTGCAATAAAGGGAATAGTACAGCCTTCATTTAAAAGATTGATAATATTTTCTATAACTTTAGATGGAAGTTGCGTTTTCTCTTGTAGTAAGTTTAATAAATCGTTAGTCAAGAACTATTTCCTTCTCATCACTTCTTGTATTTTCAAGTGGTTTATTGTTTTGTGCTCGTACAGTATACACAAAAGATATTTTTGCACTATCAGTTGCATTTTTACTTGCATGGTGTAGTGTTTTACAGTGAAATAGTACAATATCACCTTTTTCTAGGTTTTGGTGAGTTCTTTTCTCTATGATTTTTTGGTTTTCTTCATTTTCATCAATAAAATTATCTACTTCATCAAAAGAAGACTTATCAAACTTGATTTTATGTGTTCCTGGAATAAACTCTAAAAGACCATTTTCTAAAAACTCATCTCCTAAACTTAACCAAACTGATACTAAATCATCATTTTCAAAATGCCAATATCTTCTATCTTGGTGCCAATAAGTTCTTGTACTTTCATGGGGAAGTTTAGTCATGATTGAGTTGTGGTGAGCTAAAGTTAAAACAGGAGTATCATTTAATACTTGTTTTAAAATTGGTCTTATCTCTTTATTTGTCATCCACTCTTGAAATACTTCTTCTCTATCATATACTTGTCTTAATCTTCTAACTGTGATTTTATCTTCTTCAAGGCTCATATACTCTTGTTCTGTTTCTATTGGAGCTTGTTTTTTTGTAAGATGTTCTTTCGCTTTTTCTAAAATTTTATCGCATAATTCATTGTCAGCAAAATTTTTTATTATTAAAAATCCGTCACGATTAAATTGCTCTAATTGTTCTTTTGATAATTCCATTGATAGCTTTCTTATAAATTTTTCGTATTATACATCAAAATCGATTTCTATTTTATTATCTAAATGTTTACTATAATAAAATCTTATATTAATATTATAATTTTTTATTATCTATTAAGCCATTAAGTTTTATACTTAGCTTCTCTAGATTTAGAGAAAAATTATTTAGGAGAAATGATGAAAAAACTAGTTTTATTAGTAGGAATTTGTTTATCATTACTTGTAACAAACTCTTTTGCAAGTGATAAAAAAGGATTAAATGTTGTTTTAACTGCTTCAGATGCACAAACTCAACAAATGGCAATGGTTTTATCTATGATGACTTTAAAGCAAGGGAAAGAAGTAAATATGACTCTTTGTTCAAGTGCAGGGGATTTAGCTGTTAAGGGTATGAAAAGTGAAATTTTAAAGCCTATGAATAAAAGTCCAAAAATGATGATGAAAGCTATTATGAAAAAAGGTGCGAAAGTAGAAGTTTGTCCTTTATATTTACCAAATGCAGGTAAAGATGAATCTGTATTAATAAAAGGAATCACTGTTGCAAAACCACCAAAAGTTGCAGCACAACTTTTAAATGATGATTTTACAACATTAAGTTACTAAGACTTAAATATTTTATGGGTGAACAGCCTTTAGGGCTTCACCTATAGAAGTAATAGTTCTAACAGTAGTAACACCAGCTCTTTCTAAAGCTGCATATTTCTCATCTGCTGTTCCTTTACTTCCATCAATAATTGCTCCTGCATGTCCCATTCTTTTACCCTTTGGAGCTGTAACTCCTGCGATATAAGAAACAACAGGCTTTGTAATATTTGATTTGATAAATTCAGCAGCAGCTTCTTCTTTAGCTCCACCAATTTCACCAATCATTACAATTGCTTTTGTCTCTGGGTCATTTTCAAATCTTTGTAAGATATCAATAAAGTCACTTCCTGGAACAGGGTCTCCACCAATACCTACACAAGTACTTTGACCAAATCCAGCGTTTGTAGATTGATTAACTGCTTCATATGTTAAAGTACCAGATCTTGATACAATTCCAACACTTCCTGGTTTGTGAATTGCTTCTGGCATAATTCCCATTTTACATTGACCTGGAGTTATAATTCCTGGGCAGTTTGGACCAATAAGAGTTGAACCATTTAAATCAACTGCTGCTTTTACATCAAGCATATCAATTGTTGGAATACCTTCTGTGATACAAACAATTGTTTCAATACCGTTTTCACTTGCTTCAATAATCGCATCTTTACAAAATGGAGCTGGAACATAGATAATAGAAGCATTTGCTCCTGTTAATCTTTTAGCACACTCTACTGTGTTGTAAATTGGTAAGTCTAAGTGAGTTTGCCCTCTTTTACCTGGAACTACACCACTAACTACTGTTGTTCCATATGCAATTGCACGCCCTGTATGGAAACTTGCTTGTGCACCTGTTAGACCTTGAACTAATACTTTCGTATTTTTATCAATTAAAATTGCCATTAGTTAGCCCCTTGTGCTAGTTCAATAATTTTTTGTGCAGCTTTATCTAAGTCTGCTTCTTCATAAATTTCAATTTCAGAGTTTTTGATTAGTTCTAATCCTTCTTTGGCATTAGTTCCTTCAAGTCTTACTACAATAGGTACTGTTATTTCCATTTTTTGAGCAGCAGCTATAATACCTGAAGCTATGATGTCACATCTTACAATACCACCAAAGATATTTACTAAAATACCATCTACTTTTTCATCTGAAAGAATAATTTCAAAGGCTTCAATAACTCTACCTTCATTTACACTTCCACCTACATCTAAGAAGTTTGCAGGATCTCCACCGTGAGTTTTAATTAAATCCATAGTAGCCATTGCAAGACCTGCACCATTTACCATACAACCAATGTTTCCATCTAAGCTTACATAGTTAAGGTCTAGTTTTTCTGCTTTTAATTCTCTAGCATCTTCTTGAGATTCATCTCTAATCTCATTCATTTTAGGCTGTCTGTAAAGAGCTGAGTTATCTACTTGAATCTTTCCATCAAGACATACTAAGTAACCTTGTTTTGTAACAACTAAAGGATTTACTTCTACAAGTGATAAGTCATTTTCGATAAACATTTTATACATTTTTTGCATTAAATCAATCATTTGTGCAGAAAGAGTTCTATCTAGTTTTAAGTCATCACAAATTTGTCTACACTGAGCAGGCATAATTCCCACAACAGGATTAATAGGATTTCTTAAAATTTTTTCAGGTGATTTTTCTGCAACTTCTTCGATTTCCATACCACCTTCACTTGAAGTGATAATCATAATTCTTTGAGTAGTTCTATCAACTGCAAAAGCTAGATATATTTCATCTACAACCTCACATGGCTCTTCAATAAAAATAGAGTTTACTGCTTGACCCTCTTTAGTTGTTTGGTGAGTTACTAGTCTACTTCCAAGTAATCTTCTAACTTCGTCATTTGCTTCTGTTTTTGATTCAGCAACAACAACTCCACCAGCTTTTCCTCTTCCACCTGCGTGAACTTGGGCTTTAATTACCCATCTATCTTCACCAATAGTTCTTAAAATATCATCTAATTGTGAAGGGTGAGTAAGTAGTTTCCCTTTTGTAGTTGGAATATCATATTTTCTGTAAAGGTTTTTTGCTTGATATTCATGAAGATTCATAAAGTTCCTTTTAAAGTGGTTCCACTTTTATTAGGAACCTATTATTTAATCTTATAAAATGTTTTAAAATAAAAACTTATATCAAAACTATGTTGTAATAGTGCTTAAGCTCAATAATATCTAACCAAAAATCAATGCAATTGATAGTATCATATTTTATAAATATAAAGGATTTTTATGGCTTATTATTCATCATTTGGTGCAGCTCAAGGAGTAACAGGTTCTTGTCATCTTCTTGAAATAGGATATTTAAAGATTTTGGTTGATTGTGGACTTTTTCAAGGTAGAGATGAAGAGTTAAATATAGAAGAGTTTCCTTTTGACCCTAGTGAAATAGATTATGTAATTGTTACCCATGCACACTTAGATCATATAGGAAGATTACCATTACTTGTAAAAGAAGGTTTTGCTAAAAAAATCATCTCTACAAAAGTAACTTATGAAATAGCAAAATTGATGCTAGCAAATGCAGCTGGAATTATTCAAGAGAGTAAAAACCCAATTTATGATGAAAATGATGTAGAACCAACTTTAAAATGTTTTGGAACTTTTTTAGAGTATGGTGAGAGCATAAATTTAGCTGATGATATAAAAATCTCTTTTAAAAATGCAGGACATATCTTAGGTTCAGCTAGTTTAAAAATTGAGTATAAAGAAGATGGTATGGATAAGAGTGCTATTTTCTCTGGGGATTTAGGACAACATTCAAGAATAATAACTTCACCTTTGCAAGCTTGGGAAAAAGGTAATTATATATTTTTAGAATCAACTTATGGGGATAGACTTCATGAAGATTTAACTATCTTAATAAATAGTTTTAAAGAGAATATTTTAAATACCATAAAAAAAGGTGGGGTTGTACTGCTTCCTTCTTTTGCTTTAGAAAGAACTCAAGAGATATTATACTTATTAAAGCAGATGAGTGAAGAGGGACTATTATCAAATATTCCTGTTTATTTAGATGCTCCATTAGCAATAAATGTTACTAAGGTATTTAAAAAGTTTCCACACTTAATGAATGATGAAATAAAAGCAGTCTTTGAAGCTGGTCAAGACCCATTTAATTTTAAAGAGTTAATTACTACTTCATTAAAAGAAGAATCAATTGCAATAAATGAAGTTGCAGCTCCTAAGATAATAATTGCAGGTTCTGGGATGTGTGAAGGTGGAAGAATAAAATATCATTTAGTAAGATATTTGCAAAATCCATTAAATAAAGTAATCTTTGTTGGTTTTCAAGTTCCTGGAACTTTAGGAAATAAAATATCTACAATGCACAATAAAACTATTAAAATAGATGACTCTTATATTGATGTAAAAGCAGATATTGAGATTATAAATGGTTTTTCTGCTCATGCAGATCAAAGTGATTTAATTAATTTTGTAAAAAATTTAGAAGATATTTATTGTATTTATTTAATTCATGGTGATGAACAAAAACTGAAAATATTCAAAGAAAAAATAAATGATGAATTAGAAAGTAAAGTGCATATTGTGAAAAAGAAAGAGAGAGTTTATATTTAAAAGAGGAAATCCTCTTTTAAATACTAACGATTATAATACTGGTGATTTAATAACCATCATTTTTTGGTTTTGCATTTCATTCATAGAATCAGGAATTCCACCTAATCCAAGTCCTGAAGTTTTTGCACCACCAAATGGCATCCAGTCAACTCTAAATGCAGTGTGGTCATTTACCATTACAGTAGTACCGTTTAATCTTTTAACTGCTTTTAAAGCTGTATCAATATTTTTAGTAAATACTGCTGCTTGGAATGAAACATCAAGAGAGTTTGCTCTTGCAATTGCTTCATCAATATTTGAGTAAGAGTAAACAATTACTACTGGTCCAAATACTTCTTTAGTAGATACTAAAGCATCATCAGCAGGGTTTAAAATTACTGTTGGCTCATAACAAGAATCAGAGATTCTCTTACCACCAGTTAAAATTTTTCCACCTTTTTCTACTGCTTCATTAACCCACTCTTCAACTCTGTTTACTTCGTTGTTATTAATAAGTGGACCAACTTCAGTTTTAGGGTCTAATTGATCACCTACAACTAATTTAGAAGCATAGTCAGTTAATTTTGAAGCTACTTCATCAACAATTGATTCATGTACATAAACTCTTTGTACTGATACACAAACTTGACCAGCGTGGTAGAAACCACCTTTTCCTAAGTCTGGAATCATAGCATCGATATCTGCATCTGGCTCAACGATAACTGGTGCAACTCCACCATGCTCTAATGCAGCTCTAGTTCCTGGGCTTGACTTAGAGTTTAAGTACCAACCAACAGGTCCTGAACCAATAAATGTAAAGAATGCAGTTTTAGGAGAAGTAACTAATAATTCTCCTCCTTGTCTATCACAAACTACAGCTTGTGCCCAACCATCAGGAAGACCAGCTTCTTTTAGTAATTCTACTAATCTAACTGCTGACATTGGAGTTTGAGTTGCAGGTCTGATAATTACAGGGCATCCAACAGCTAGTGCTGGAATTACTTGGTGAACTGCTAAGTTAAATGGGTGGTTGAATGCTGAAATTGCAGCAACTACACCAATAGGTTCTTTCATTGTATAAGCCATTCTATTTGCACTTGATGCAGTGTGACCCATAGCAATTTCTTGACCTTCTTGAACTGCAAGTTGCTCAATTGCAATTTTTACACCATTGATAGCTCTTTGAATTTCAACTTTAGAGTCCATGTATGGTTTTCCACCTTCAGAAGCACAAAGAATAGTTAATTCTTCTACTTGTGAAGACATGATTTCCATTAGGTTTTCTAAGATTTCAATTCTCTTATACTTTGGAAGCCAGTTATCAACGTCTAAAAATTTCTCATATGCAACGTCGATTGCTTTTTCTACACCTTCTACACTTGTAAAAGGTACAGTTCCAACTACTTTTCCGTCAAATGGTGATGTTACTTCAATTGTACTCATTTATATCCTTTACTTTGGTTTTGTTTGTATTATACCATACAAGTTTTATTTGCTAATAAGTCATTTAAAATTGAATGATTTAATGAATAATCAACTGCTAAGTCGATTAAGTGTACACCTTTAGAGTTTACACATTTTTCTAATGTTTCTTCAAACTCTTCACAAGATTCTGGTCTATAACCTTTAGCACCAAATGATTCTGCAAATTTAACAAAATCAGGGTTACCTAAATCAAGTCCGAAAGTATCGAATCCCATACCTGTTTGTTTCCATTTAATCATTCCATATGCGTTGTCATTTAGAATAATTACAGTTAAATCAAGTCCAAGTCTTACAGCTGTTTCCATCTCTTGGTCATTCATCATGAATCCACCATCACCACAAACTGCAACAACTTTAGAATCAGGATTTACCATTTTAGCTGCCATACCAGAAGGAAGTCCAGCACCCATAGTAGCAAGAGCATTATCTAATAATAGTGTGTTAGGCTTAGCACATCTATAGTTTCTTGCAAACCAGATTTTATAAACACCATTGTCAAGTGTTACGATATCATCATCACTAGTTAATGTTTGTCTAATAGTTCTAACTGCTCTTTGTGGTAAGATTGGGAATCTTGTATCACCAAAGTATTTAGAAAGTCTAGTTCTAATTTCATCTGCTAATCTTACATAGTAATCAAAGTCCCAGTGCTCTTGTTTAGAAATAGCATTTGTGATTTTTTCTATACTTGAAGAGATATCACCAACAACGTCTAATTGTGGGAAATAAGTATCATCTACTTCTGATGGGAAGAAGTTTACGTGTAATACTTTAGTAGCTCCTTCTTCATTTTCCATAAAGAATGGTGGCTTTTCAATTACATCGTGACCAACATTGATAATTAAGTCAGCTCTTTCAATTGCACAGTGAATAAAGTCATCTTTAGATAATGCAGCAGTTGATAAACATAATTTGTGGTTTTCATCAACAACACCTTTACCCATTTGAGTAGAGAAGAAAGGAATTCCAGTTTCATTAACGAACTCAGTTAATGCAGTAGAAATTTCATCTCTATTTGCAGCATTACCAATACATAATAATGGTCTTTTTGCTTTTTCAATCATTTTAACTGCGTCAGCAATAGCTTTTTTATGAGCAGTTGGGTATTGGAACTCTTGAACTGGATAGATGTTATCATCAATATCTTCTTCAGCAGAAATATCTTCAGGGAACTCAATGTGAACTGCACCTGGTCTTTCAGTAGTTGCAATTTTGAATGCTTCTCTTACAACTGAAGGAACATTGTTACCATTAACAATTTGCTTAGCATATTTTGTCATTGGTCTCATCATTCTAACGATATCAATAATTTGGAATCTACCTTGCTTAGATTTTTTAATTGGTTTTTGACCAGTAATCATAAGCATTGGCATAGCACCTAATTGTGCATATGCAGCAGCAGTAGCGAAGTTAGTAGCACCAGGCCCTAAAGTTGATACACATACACCAACTTTTCCAGTTAATCTACCATAAGTAGCAGCCATGAAACCTGCACCTTGCTCGTGTCTAGTTAAGATTAATTTGATTTTGTCTGATTTTCTTAGTGCTTCTAGTAAGTCTAGATTCTCTTCTCCAGGAATACCAAATATGTACTCAACACCTTCATTTTCTAACGCCTTAATAAATAAATCTGATGCGTTCATCTTATCTCCAATTTTTTTAATTAAATATTTATGAAAGTTTCCCACATTTTGATTTAAACAGTTGTTAATCATTATGATTATTTCTTAAGTTTCACATTTTTTTTTATAAGTGCGAATATTCGACACAATCGTTTCTGTATTATTATAATAAGTTTAAAGAAAGAGATTAGAGTAGTATTATAATTCTTTGGAGGAAAAAGCCTAAAAAGATGAGATATTAAATCTCACCTTTAATGCTTTTAAGGTCTTCTATCTTGTTTAAGTAATTGGCTTTTTTAGAGCTTACGAACTCAATTCTATCTTCATTGATTTCTAAATATTGATTTTTTGAATATTGGATGATTTTATAAAGATAGTTTCTTTTTGAAGTTAAGAAATCTTCAATTTTTTCAAATCCAAAATTTGCTTTTAATTTTGTAAGAATTTCATCTTCCCTTGGATGATATACATTAAATCTTGCAGGTTCTTTTTCATATAAAGCAACTGATTCTGCAATTTGCTGTTCAAAGTGTGCAATTGTAGCTTGTGTTGTTTGGATATATGAGTAAGATAAAGCACCATTAAAGTATGCGAATTTTTTTCTTAGAGCTGAAATGTTTTCTAAAATTGCACGGTGGAAAGACCTTAATACATTTTCATAAACTTTAGCTGCAAAGTGTCTAGTTGTTGAAAACTCAGAGTCTGAAGCAATTTCTCTATGCTTTTTAATAAGTTCATATGGCTCTTGCCATCTATGAATTCTTTGTTTAATTTCTCTATAAACATTTCTAAATGCTTCATCACTTGCTAACTCAACTTCTTTTAACTGTTTGATTGCCCTTTTAAACATTTTATCAATTGTTTGGTCATCATAGAAAAGGTTTTTATAAACATTATCACTATCAATCCAGTATGTTTCATACTCGATTTTTTCAAAGGAGTCTTTATTTAAAAAACCACCTTTTTCTTCATATCTATATGCTTTTTGTTTTTTGATATTTTTAAATGTTTCATGGGCCATTTTTTCCATAATTGATTCAAGTGAGTTGTAGATTGTAAATAACTCTTTTGAATAAGTTTTATGAATATTTTCAAAGGCATCAAGAATATCAGTTTCTGCTTCTTTTAAAATCTCACATAAAGAGTCATAAACTCCAATAATAGTCTCATACTCTTTTACTAAAATATCGCAGATACCTTTTAAATCTTTTTTAATAGCATACTCTTTAGCCTCTGCTGCTTGGGGTCTAATAGTGTTTTCAATAAAATCAAGAACCTCTTGAATATTTGATTCTTCAAGTAGTTTTGTATTATCTGTATTATCAACAGCATTGATTTTATCAATAGCTTCTTGGTACTTGTTAAACTCTTCTTCAAAGCTTCTTAGAGTTTGAATTCGGCTATCTTTTAAGTCTTTTTTGAAGTTTTCTATTAGCTTTTCTTGTTGAGTTTCTACTAAAATATCTTTGTGTGCAGCCCTTGATTCAAGTGCCATTTTAGCTGAGATTGGAGTAACTTGTGCAAAGTATTTAGAGAACTTATCTTTAATATAGTTCGTGGTAGTTTCAATTTGCTCTTGGCTAAATTTATCTTTTTGATTAAGTACACAAAGAGATTTATTTTTAAAGTGCTCCATATACTCTTCAAGTACTTCTGCTTCAGACATTTTTCCTGCATTATCAATAAGTGTAAGCCAAATAATTCCACCAACATCTCTTAATACTCTTCTTGTCGTGTCTGTATCACTTTGAGATTGAGAGTTTAGGCCTGGAGTATCAACAAAAGAGATATCTTTTAAGATATCCATTGGAGCATAAAGTGTTAGATATTTAATATCTGCCATTTCATGTTGTCTTTGGTCTGTAAAGTCTGCAATTGACTCAATAGGAGCATACTCATGAGCTCCTGAGTAGTAAGTGATTTTTAATTTATATTCATCACCATAATTAATAAAGTTTACTTTAGAAGTAACAGGAGTGATACCTGTAGGTAAAATATTTCTTGAAAGTAGGGCATTTAAAAATGTTGATTTACCAGAAGAGAATTGTCCAGTAATAGCAACTTCCATTGGATATCTTGACCTTCTAATTTGCTTATCTAAAATACTTTTTAGCTGAATAGATGGGTGAAACTTTTCATCTAAAAGTCTATCTTTAACTTTTTTTATATCACCAACTAGACCTTCTTCATATTCAATCTCAATTGATTTGTTATATGTATCATTGAATTCTTTTACAAAACTACTTAATATACTCATTATTTAAGTCCTTTGTTTATAGCATCTAGCTTTTTGATTTTTTTGTGAATTTCAATTGTTAATTCATCTTTATTAGCTTCATTCTCTTCAAAGTTAGCAATTCTATCTTGAAGTGATTTTTCATCTTTTTTTAGTTTGTGTTCAAATACTTTAAGAGGTTCTTCAATTTGTGCAAAGAAGTTTTCAATTAGTGTTTGAGATACATCTTTTGCTTTATGAAGAATATTTGTTTCTATTGAAGAAAACTCTTCTTTTATAAATGATTCAATATTAGTGTTTAAGTCATTTAATTTATTTGCTTTACTTTTTGAAACTTCATTTGTGATTTTTGAAACTAAAACTTCATTTGAAGAAGTTAAGAATCCAGCTTTAAAGTCATCTTGGAAAAACCCTCTTGCATCAAAGTTATCATTTTTGTGACCAATAACAAAACCTAGGTCTTGATATTTTTGCTCACAAACTTCACCAATACTTTGAGATTTTTTGATAAATTTATATCTATAATCTCTGATAATATCAATAATCCCATCTTTAATTGCAGTTTCAACTATTGTTTTTACCCTTGAACTTGGAGGTCTTTTTTTAGTTTTTTCAAAAGAGTATTTAACATCATTGTAAACTCTTTGTCTAATTACATTTTGAAGCTCTATTAGTTCAGTATTTAAAAAAGTTTCTAAAGTTTCTAAATATGATTTTGCATCATTTTTATATAAAGATATATCCTCTTTTAAACTTGTAAAGATTCTTTTATTTGTGTCTTTTTTCTGATTAAACTCTTCTAGGTCAGCTTCAAGTTCTTCTTTTGACTTTGAAAGTAATACTAGTTCATAATTAAAAGATTTAATCTCTTTTTCTATTGTTTTTTGAACTTGTGATTTAGCACTTTTTATAATAAGTTCTGATTTATTTGAACCAGTTCCAAATAGTGTTTCATGCAGATAATTTTCAATCTCTAAAATACCAGTATCTTCAATATTATATCCAGCATTAATTGCTTCTTGTGCTCTTCCTGTTCTATGAAGTAGAGCCATTTTCCCTGAGATAGGAATAAATTTAATACTATTTAAAATATAGTCTAGCTTACTATCTTTATTTTGAGCTCTTAATTGATTCTCTATAGAAGTTTTTGTGTAGTTAATAACTTCTTCAAGTTGCTCTTTAGAAACTGTATCAGCTCTTGTAATTACAACTAATAGTTTTGTAACATTTTGGTAAAGTAGGGCATCAATAATAAACTCAACATCTTTTAGTGTAGCACTTTGAGATACATTCATAAGGTGAAGCATTAAATCACACTGAGATAAATACTCTTTAGTAATCTCTTCCCTTTGAATAACTGGGTCATCTAATCCTGGAGTGTCAACAATTTCTATACCTTCTTTTAAAAAGTCTAAGTCTGATTTTAACTCTACATATTTTACAAGATTACATTTTTTACCACTAGCTTCTGCTGATGTGAATTTTGCAAGATTATTTATATCAACTTTTTCACTTACTGATTCTTCTTTGATTAAATTATCTAACTCATCTTTGAAAATAGATTTTGTCTCTTTTACAAAATCTGCAATTGATTCTATTTGTTGAGCTGATGATTCAATTCTATCCCACTCATTTTTATTCCAATAAAATACATTTGCTTCTGGTTTCCCATGTTTTACAATAGTTAAGTTTGCTGTTTCAGGAACAACTGCACTTCCAAGAATCTCTTGTCCCATAAGTGCATTTAACATTGTAGATTTACCAGCATTCATAACACCAGTAATTCCTATAGAGAACTTTTGATTTCCTAGGTAGTCTTGTGTACCACTTAACTCATTTATAAAGTCATCAGTTTTAAATAGTTTTTTTAAATCACTAATTGTATTTTCTAAAATAGATTTAGCTTCTTTAAATGGGATTTTTTCTTTTTCCAAAGAGTCATCTAAATTATCAATCTCTTTATTTTCAGCAAGTTCTTCAGGGTCAAAAAGTGAAATTAAAATTTTACAAGAAGATTTTTCAATAATGTTTTCATCTTTTAAATATTCAAATGCTCTATGTAGTTTTTCTAGGTGAACATTTTTTGTATCTACTTTAAGTGAATCAAGTAAGCAGTGTTGTAGTTGGTAGATGTCATCTAAAGTTTTAACTTCTTTGTTTGTAACTTTTGCAACAAGTTCATTAAAACTATCTAGTGAAATATATTTTTCATAATCTTTTCTAGTAGCACAAAGTACTAAAGCAGTAATATCAAAAAAATCATCTTGGCTTTTATTATCAATGGTTCCAAAAGTAGTTGTTTGCTCTATATGTTTCCCATGATAAAGTAAGAAGTAATCATTTGCTAATCCCATGCATATCTCCTAAAATATAAAAAGTTAATTACTCCAACGAATAATTAACTTTTTATAGGGGGATTAAAAAGAGGGAAGACCCTCTTTTTATTATCTTAGTGCTACTAGTTTTCTTCTTAAGTAAGCAATTTTATTTTGTAGTGGTAAGTGTTTTGGACAGTGGTCTTCACAAGCCATTAATGACATACAACCAAAGATACCATCATCATCACCAATTAATTCATAGAAATCTTCTGCAGTTCTCTTATCATGAGGGTCAACTTCAAATCTTGCAACTCTGTTTAATCCAACAGGTCCAACGAAGTTTGGTCTCATAAGCATAGTACCACAAGATGCAACACAAATACCACACTCAATACATCTATCAAGCTCAAAAGTTTCATTTGCTACATCTGGATCGATTCTTTCTTCCATTTTAGAAATATCAGTTTCTTCACCATTATCAACAATCCAAGATTTAACTCTCTTAGACATACCATCCATCCATTTACCAGTATTAACTGATAAATCTTTGATAAGTTCGAATGCTGGCATTGGCATTAATTTAAGTGATCCACTTGGGTAGTTAGCAGTAAGTGTTCTACAAGCAAGTGCAGGTTTACCATTTACTACCATACCACAAGAACCACAAATACCAGCTCTACATACGAAGTCAAAAGATAAATCTGGGTCTAACTCTTCTCTAATTTTAGTAAGAGCAATAAAAAGAGTCATTCCTGGAGTCTCTTCTAATTTATAATCTACGAAGTGAGGTTTAGAAACCTTACTTCTTGGATTAAATTTAAGAACTGATATAGTTATTTCTCTACCTTTTTCAACGCTCATTATTTATCTCCTAATCTTTCGTTTTTCTCTTTATAGTTCATAGGTAATTCAAATGGCATTAATGCGTCTTGAATTTCATGTCTATCTTTACCTTCTGCTTCAAGTTTTTCTCTTATTGAGTCAACTTCATCTTGTCTTTTTGCAGAAAGTTCATTTTCAATAATCATACCCTTAGCACCATAACCTCTAAATGCTGGAGGCATTTCCATTGTCATAATATCTAAGTCAGCATACTCAATTGTAGGCTCAATATCATTTGCATTTGGCCAAGTACATAAAGTTCTGTTCATCCAGTTAGCATCATCTCTTTTTAGATAATCTTCTCTATAGTGTGCACCTCTAGACTCAGTTCTATCTCTTGCACCTTTAGCTACACATAATGCAACTTTTAACATTTTTGGAACTCTATATGCTTCTTCAAGTTCTGGGTTACCAGCTCTTTCTTTAGATTTAACAGTGATTTGTTTAGTTTTAACTAATAAATCTTTTAACTCTTCAACAGCTTCTGCTAAAGGTTCACCAGATCTAAAGATACCAACTTTCTCATCCATTAATTCTTGCATTCTTCTTTTAATTTTGAAGATGTCTTCATTTCCAGAGTAAGCTAAAATTTCATCTAAATATGCATCTTGTGCATCTAAGAATTTTTGAACTGTAGCTGTAGGGATTGTAACATCATTAGCTAAACAGTAATCAGCAAAGTAGTTACCAATAATCATACCAGCAACAACTGTTTCAGATACTGAGTTTCCACCAAGTCTGTTGAATCCATGCATATCCCAACAAGCAGCTTCACCACAAGCAAATAAACCATTTAATCTTGTAGACTCACCAGTTGGTTTAGTTCTAATTCCACCCATTGAGTAGTGTTGCATTGGAAGTACTGGAGCCCAACCTTTTTTACCTTCGTCAGCTGGATCAATACCATTAAAGATTTGACAAATTTCTTGTACATCTCTTAAGTTCTTTTCAATATGCTCTCTACCAAGAATAGAAATATCTAACCACACGTGATAACCATATGGAGAAGGTACACCTTTACCATTTCTAATGTGCTCAATCATTCTTCTAGAAACAACGTCTCTTGATGCAAGCTCTTTTTTCTCTGGCTCATAATCAGGCATAAATCTGTGACCGTCAACATCTCTTAGGATACCACCATCACCTCTACATCCTTCTGTTAATAAAATACCAGATGGAACAATTGGAGTTGGGTGGAACTGTACAGCTTCCATATTAGAAAGTGTTGCAATACCAGTTTCAAGTGCAATAGCAGCACCTGTACCTTCACAAATTACAGCATTTGTTGTTTGTCTAAATACTCTTCCATATCCACCAGTTGCAATACAAGTTCCCTTTGCAACATAAGCTTCTAATTCACCAGTAATTAAATCTCTAACGATAGCACCATAACATCTTCCATCTTCGTGGATTAATGATAATGCTTCTTTTCTATCTCTAATGTCAACATCATGTTTTAAAGCTTCATTTGCAACACCAAATAACATTGTATGTCCTGTTGCATCAGCTGTATAACATGTTCTCCATTTTTTAGTACCACCAAAGTCTCTTGAGTGGATTAATCCATGTCTCTCTTCTTCTTCAGTAATAGTTGTTTTCTTAGCATTAATAATAGCTTCTCTTGAACCTGCTTTAACTCTAGTCCAAGGCACACCCCATGATGCTAATTCTCTAATTGCTTTTGGTGCAGTATGTACGAACATTCTTGCAACAGTTTGATCACATCCCCAGTCAGAACCTTTTACAGTATCTGCAAAGTGTAAATCTTCATTATCTCCATCAGACATCTTTGAGTTACCTAAAGAAGCTTGCATACCACCTTGAGCAGCAGCACTATGAGATCTTTTAACAGGAACTAATGATAAAACGATAGTACTTAATCCCTTTTTTTGTGCAGCAACAGCAGCTCTAAGTCCAGCTAATCCTCCACCAATAACTAATGAATCACAGTAATTAATTTTCATATTATGCTAGCCTCCCTGTATTATCTAATTGCATAACTTGTGCAGTTGGAACATATCTTTCTCCAACTTTTCCAGCTTGTGCATTTTCATAACCTATTTTCATGTATGCTGCAAGTGTAGCAAATCCTAAAATTAAGAAGAACCATGTTAATGATTTTTTCCATGCTTTCAGTTTTTTTCTAGTTGCTCTTGGATCATCACCATCGAACCATCCCCATTTAACAGCTAATCTATATAATCCAATTGTTCCATGGAATTCAACAGCTAATAATAGTAAGATATATAATGGCCACATCCACTCAGACCATACTCTATCCGCAGATGCGTAAGGACCAATCTCCGCAGAGTGTGTCATAATGATATATAAGTGTACAGAACCTAAGAAGAACATAGCAAAACCAGTAAATGCTTGGATAAACCAAAGCTTAGTATCTTCATGTCCCATGTTATCAGCGTGAGCTTTCATAACTTGGTATTGTTTGAAGTTACCTGGTAACTTTCTCATACCTAAAGCAGCGTGTGTAATAAATACTACAAATATTACAAATGCAGCAATTGAAACTAAAATTGGGCTTCCTCCCTCAATTATGAAGCTAGCCTCTAAAAATTTAGTTACAGAGTACATAAAGTCTTTACTAATTAAAATAGAAGACACAAGTAACATATGTCCCCACATAAAAAGACCAAGGAAAAGTCCAGTTGCACTTTGAACATAGTCAAGTTTTGCTGGTACTCTACTTTTCTTTCTCTCTACAGTCTTCCCTAAATAACCTTCTATTAGGTCACTCATTTGACATCCTTTCTAGTGATTTTGATTTTATATGAATAGCATTATAATAGCGAAAATGTCCTTATAGTGGGCTACAGCGTAGTTGTTTGGAATGTACAATTATTGTGCAAAATATATGGGGTAGAAATAAAAAAGCCCTATTTCTAGGGCTTTTCATTTTTTTGTTGAAAGAAGTAGAATTTTAAAAAATCATACGAGTATGTTACCTATTAACACATCATGATTTAATAAATAATGATTGAATCGCAATTTGCGTCATTTCAATCAGTGTATCGATATTCAATGCTGGAATAAAGAACACAATTGCTGAACCAATACCACCAACAATAGTAATAATAGCTAAGAATGCGATTGCATAAGTAGATACTCTTTTATCGTTGAAGTCATTGTCCATACACTCTTCTTTAGTAGGGTAGAAGTACATCATTGCAATAAGTTTAAAGTAGTAGTAAACTGAAATAAATGTTGCAACAATTGCAAGTACTGCTAATAAAATATATCCTGCATTAATAGCTTCTGTAAATACATAGAATTTACCGATGAAACCAATTGTTGAAGGAATACCAGCAAGTGAGAATAAGAAAATAGTCATCATTGCTGCTAAATATGGTCTTTCTTTTGCTAAACCTTTGAAATCATCGTATGTAACTCTTACTTTAGTCTCAGAGATAATATGAGAGATGATACCAAATGACCCAAGTGCAGATAAAAGGTAAGCAATTAGATAGAACACTGTTGCATATGCTGCATGAATGTTTTGTCCAAGAGCAATAAATGCTAATAATAAATAACCTGTATGTACAATCGAAGATGCTGCAAGCATTCTTTTAACAATATTTTGTGTAATTGCAAGCCATGTACCAAATACAAGTGTAAAGATAATAATAACATACATGATTGAATCCCAGAAGTCAATCATTGGTGCGATATCTTGTAATACTGCTCTTAAGAAGAAAGAGAATATAGCAATTTTAAATGTAGATGCCATATATGCAGTAATAATCATTGGCGCACCTCTATATACATCTAGTACCCAAGATTGGAATGGGAAGGCTGCAATTTTAAATAGGAATGTAAATAAAATTAGCGTTAAACCAATGTATAATAAAGCCATATCTTCATTTGAGTGAGCTGAAATATAAGCTGCAATTTCTGTTAAGTTTGTAGTAGCAGTTGCACCATAAACTAAAACAACACCTAATAAGTAGAACGCTCCAATGAAAGAACCTAACACTAAGTATTTGAAAATTGCTTCAACCCTTTTGCTATCTTCACTATTGTAACCAACCATTACATATACAGCAAATGAAGCAATTTCAAGTGCGATAAATGCAGTTACAAGTTCATTAGCATTTGCTAATAACATCATACCAAATAGAGCAAATAGAAGGATTGAGAAGAACTCACCTTTAAAGTACTCTTTTGATCTGAAATAGTTTTCACCAATTAATAGTGTTAATAATGTACCTAAAATAAGTAAGATGTTAAAGAAGTTTGAGAACGAGTCAAAAATTAAAACATCATTGAAAATATTATTGTACGGTCTTAATGCAAATGAATCACCTAATGGAATTAAGCTTAAAATTAATGCAATAATTAATAAAACCGACGAAACAGTGATGTATTGTTTCGTATTAAACTTTTCTTCGTACATACTCATAAACATTACACCAACAGCTGATAGTAAAATTAATGAAACTGGTAATATGTGTATTAATTCATTCATTTTGCTGCTCCAATATGTAAAATGTCATTTAAGTAGTGAGTTACAGTTGGCTCAAACTTATCAATGAAAATATCAGGGTAAATACCCATTAAGAATACAAGAATAACCCATGGAGCTAAACCAACAATCTCTTTGATTTTTAAATCTCTGAATTTAAGAGCTTCACCTTCTCTATCTTGTAAAATTGCTCTTTGGAACATCCATAACATATATGAAGCACCAATAATAACTGTAAGAGCTGAAATATATCCTAGTGTATGGTTAAATTCGTAAATACCAAAGATAATTAATAACTCTGATACGAAACCATTTGTTCCAGGAAGCCCTACGTTTGCAAATAACATAATTGCAAAGATAGTTGTAAAGATTGGAGACTGTTTTGCTAATCCACCTAAATCTTTAATTGTTTTGTATCCTGTTTCATCATGGATAATACCAACAAGTAAGAATAGTGCACCAGTTGCAATTGCGTGAGCAATGATTAAATATAATGCACCATTAATACCAAAGGCATTTAATGAGAAGATACCTGCTGCAATGAAACTTAAGTGTGATGCAGAAGAGTATGCAAACATTCTTTTAATATCATCTTGCATAAGTGCCGCAACACCAAAGTAAACAAGACCAAATAAACCAATAAATACAAACCATGATGAGAACTCAACATAAATCTCTGGGAAAATAGGAATTAAGAATCTAACGATTGCATAAACACCTAATTTTGCCATGATTGATGATAATAAGAATACTGCACCAGTAGGAGCATTTTTATATGTTTCCATAATCCATGTATGTAATGGGAAAATTGGAATCTTAATAGCAAACGCAGAAAGGAATGCTAAAAATAACCAAATCTTTTCGTTATATGATAATGATGTAATTTGAGTTAATGAATCATATTGGAATGACCAAGAACCAAATTCAGCATGATATGTAACTCCTAGGTAAAGCATTGCAACAAACATAAAAAGTGAACCAAGCATAGTATATACTGTTACTTTAATTGTTGTGAATACTTTATCTCCAAATCCATAAATACCAATCATTAAGAATACTGGTAATAACATAACTTCCCAGAAGAAGTAGAATAAAATTACATCTAATGCTAATAGTGAACCAGTAACACCTGCTTGTACTAATAGCATATTAATCCAGTAACCTTTAGTTCTACCTTCCCATAATAGAAGATATGCTGTAGGAATTAAAATAGCAATCATCATTAAAATAGTTAAAGAGAAACCATCAACACCAATGTAGTAGTTAATACCATAAGAAGCAATCCATGGAACATTTGTAACGAACTGCATACCTGCACTTGGTTCAAACTCAATATAAAGTTTTAATACAAGTGCTAAGATAACTGTTGTTGTTAAAAATGCAATGTTTCTAACTGTTTCTACATGCTTAGTAGTAATCATTAAACCAAATGCTACTACTGCTGGTAAAAATATAATAAACGATAAAATATCTGCACTCATATTACAATCCTAAAGAAATATATAAATAGATAAACACAGCACTCATACCTACAAGCATGAACGCAGCATAAAATCTTACATTAGCATTTTGAATAGTTGCAACTTTTTTACCAAACTGAACAAATTGTTCACAAGTTGACATGATAAATCCATCAATGATTTTGGAATCTAAGATTTTATCAATGAAAGATGATATTTTTTTAGAGAATTGAACAAATACTAAGTCATAGAATTCATCTACATAGAATTTATTAGCAATAATACCTTTTTCATCTTCTGGTTTGTAAACATCAAAGTTTGCGTATTTTTTGTATGCAACAAAAATACCTGTTACTGCTACTAAAATAGATGCAGCCATTAAAATGTACTCAGTTGTGTGAGACATATGAATTTTTATAGAGTTAGTTTGTGCTAACCACGTATCAACTAAATGTGAACCACCAAAGATAGCTGGGAAGTTTAAAAACCCTGCAAATACTGCTCCAACTGCTAAAACTAATAGTGGGAAAGTAATTGTTTTTGATGTGTAAACATAAGGAACTGTTTCTTTATTTGGTGCAACGAATACAACAAAGTAAAGTCTAAACATATAGAATGCTGTTAAGAATGCAGTAAACATTCCAATTCCCCAAATTAAGTATTCACCCTCTTGGAAAGCTGCAGCTAAAATTGCATCTTTAGAGAAGAAACCTGAAAATGGTGGGATACCAGCAATAGCAATAACACCAATTAAGAATGTAAACTTAATAATTGGAAGTTGTGCTCTATGTTGTGCAATTTTAAAGATATTTTGTTCGTGGTGTAAGGCAATAATAATACCACCAGCACCCATGAATAACATAGCCTTAAAGAATGCATGTGTAAATACGTGGAATAGTCCTGAACTATAGAATCCTAAACCAACTGCAATAAACATATATCCTAATTGAGACATAGTTGAGTATGCAAGAATCTTTTTAATATCTTGTTGTCTTGTTGCAATAACTGCTGCAAGTAATGCAGAGAATGCACCAATATAAGCAATAAAGATACCAATCTCTTCAACTCCTGCATATAAGAAGTGGAATCTTGCAACCATATATACACCAGCTGTTACCATTGTAGCTGCGTGAATAAGTGCTGAAATCGGAGTTGGTCCTGCCATCGCATCTGGAAGCCATACATATAATGGAACCTGTGCTGATTTACCCATAGCACCAACGAATAATAAGAATCCAGATAATGCTAATAATCCAGTTGAAGCATTTGCAATGTTAGCTTCAAGTGAAGAGAAGCTTAAATCTACTTGTCCAAGTGCAAAGAATAAAGTAACGATACCTAATAAGAATCCAAAGTCACCAACTCTATTTGCAATAAATGCTTTATTACCAGCAATAACATTTTCTTTATCACCATAGTAGAATGCAATTAGTAAGTATGAACAAACTCCAACACCTTCCCATCCAATGAAAAGAATTACTGGGTTATCTGCAAGTACTAAAATTAACATTGATGCTAAGAAAAGGTTGAAATAAGCAAAGAATTTACCAAAACCTTTATCTCCTGTCATATAACCAATTGCATAGATGTGAATTAACCATCCAACAAAAGTTACAAACATTGACATAAAGATAGCTAGGTTGTCACCTAAGAATGCCATAGTAATATTTAAATCACCAATATTTACCCAAGTAAATAGTTCTTGCTTAAATGTTACACCACCATCTACCATATCTAAGAATAGACTTAGTGTAATTAAAAATGCAATTAGTGGAGTACCTGTACCAATAATTGAAAATAGTGTTTCAGATACTGGCTTTCTTTTTACATGGTAAAAATATAATCCACCATTTAAGATTGCACCAACTAATGGAGCAATAATAATCCAAACTAACAGTGAAGTATCCATCATGACTTCTCTCCTTGTGTTAGTGTTGTAAAGATATCAGTATCTAGAGACTTCTTAGTTCTAAATAATAAAATGATTACAGATAAGAAAATTGCTGCTTCTGCTGCTGCAATTGAGATAACCATAACTGTAATAATTTGTGGGTCCATATTAAAATGATATCTTGCAAATGTTATAAGGAAAAGTGCAATTCCATTTAACATAAGTTCTATTGACATATAAATAACAAAGATATTTCTTCTAGCAATTACACCTATAACACCAATAGAAAAAAGAATCATAGAGACAAAAGCATAAGATGTTAAACTAATCATGCATTCTCCTTATTCGATTTTTTTCTTTTTGCTAAAACAATTGAACCAACAAGCGCAACTAATAGAAGAATTGAAATCAATTCGAATGCTAAAATCCAATCATTATATAAAAGTTGTCCAATTGGTTTAATATCACCAAAAGTACTATCCGCAACAATATTCATATCTGCTTCTGGAAGCTTTGATACTGCTTTTAAAATAACTACATTAAAAGGAATCATTATTGCTGCACCAATTCCTATTAAAAGATACTTCTTAGGTTCTTTTGGAAGATGCTCATCTTTAATGTTAAGAAACATAAGTAAGAATAGAATCAGTGTCATAATTGCACCAGCATAAACAATAATTTGTACCATAAACAAGAATGTTGCATTTAATAGTGCAAATAGACCAGCTACAGCTAAAATAGAAATTAATAGTCCAAGTGCTGAGTACATTGGTTTTCTAAAAAAAAGCATCATTACTGCACCAAGTACAGCAAAAATACTAAGTGCTACAAATATTAAATCACTCATCATCAAAATCCTTTGATCTTTCATTGCTCATTAGGTACTTTTTATCAACAACGAAATCTTCTCTTTTATCACCTGTAAAACTAAAGATTCCAGTATCCATTCTAATAGCATCGCAAGGACAAGCTTCTACACAATATCCACAGTATACACACTCAAGAAGGTCAATTTTGAATTCTTTTGGTCTTTTTTCTGCAACACCGTCAAATCTCTCTTCTGCATCAATAAAAATACATTGAGCAGGACAAGCAGTAGCACACATATAACAAGCAACGCACTTTTCACTTTCGTCAGCCCATTTAGTTAGCCTATGAACTCCTCTGTATCTATCAGTGATATCATCAGGTTGAACTTCAGGGTACTGCATTGTTTTAAGATTTGAAACATCGCTCAAATTTTCTTTAAAGTGTCTAAAAGTAGTCTTCATACCACCCATAATAGCTGGGATATATAATCTATCTTTTAGAGACTTTCCGTGTCTTTCTACAATTTTAATTCCCATATTAACTTCCTGTCACAACAATAAATGTTGCTGTAATTACAATATTTAATATCGCTAATGGAATAAGAACTTTCCATCCTAACATTTGTAATTGGTCATATCTAAATCTTAATAGAGTCCATCTAATCCAGATGAATACTAAGTTCATAAGTAAGAATTTAACTACAAATGTACCAATTTGGATAACAGCAGTTGCAATATTTACACCATTTTCACCAAGTCCTGTAACTAAGAACATAATTAAAACAGCAGAGATAACAATTGCAATTAACCAGAATCCTCTAATTAAAATATTCTTTTCTCTATGTCTTTTGTCATTAGCATCTAACCAATCATAGTTCTTGTTCATCCATTTAGCAAAAAGGTATGCTTTGATTGGTAATAAAATAACGATAGCTAAAATTACATAGTTGATGTTACTTTGAATTGTTGCTGTATCCATCCATGGAATATGATATCCACCTAGGAATAAAGTTACAATAATTGCAGACGATGCAGACATTGCAGCATATTCACCAACTTGGAAAAGACCAAATCTCATAGCAGAATACTCAGTATGATAACCAGCAACAATCTCAGACTCACCTTCAGCGATATCAAAAGGTGTTCTATTTGTTTCAGCAAATGCTGTAACAATAAAGATTAGTGCTGCTAATGGTTGCATAAAGATACCCCATGCTGGAATAACACTAAAGATTGTTCCACCTTGAGCTTGCACCATATCATTTAAATTAATTGAACCATATGTTAATAAAACAGATATAATAGATAATCCCATTGCTGCTTCATAAGAAATAACTTGTGCAGAAGCTCTAATACCACCTAATAAACCATATTTATTTTGAGATGAATATCCACCTAAGATAATACCAAATACAGATAATCCAGCAAATGCTAAGAACCACATAATTCCAAGTTGAGTTGGAATAGCTTGCATCATAAAACTTTCACCATCAATAACTAAGTTATCAGCGAAAGGAATAACTGCCATTGTTAAAAATGAACAGATAAATACAAGAGCTGGTGCAATTGTATAAAGGAACTTTTCCTTAATATGTGAAGGAGTGAAATCCTCTTTAAATACAAGTTTTAGCATATCTGCGATTGCTTGAATTAGACCACCAAGTCTAATTCCACCAATATCACATCTGTTTGGTCCTGTTCTATCTTGAATAAAACCAGCAACTCTTCTTTCCCACCAAACCATAATTGGAGTTGTTCCAACTGAAAGGATTTTAGCAAGAAGAATGTTTACTATAATAATTACTATTGCAGCTGTACTCATAGGCTACCTTTTTCAACCATAGATTTAATATGTTCAATAATTGAAGATACTGATTCCATTGGGTTATCTTTTTTAAGTTTAGAAATAACTTTTTGATTCTTACCTTCAAAGTTAATATAAGTACCACTTTTTTCATAGAATGATGAAATAGGAATAGCAACTTCAGATTTTGAAATTGTTAAACAGTTGTGTGAGAAACAACTAATTACAGTTTTACCTTCTAATAACTCTAAGTTTTGATCGAAGTAATTGTTATTTAATACAATTACTGTTTTAGCTTTTGCAATTTTATTTTTGAAGTCTTCTTCTGTTTCAATAATATTTAATTCTTTAAAAGATGCTCTGTTTGGACTTCTATCACTTTTTCTTAAGTAATCATCACCAAATGATTCATCAATATACTGTGGTGAATAACCAGTAATTTCACCTTTTACAGCTTGTGCTAACTTAATAGTATTTTGCATCTCTTCTAAAGAAAGTGATGGGTCTAATACAAAAAGAATATCTTTTTGCTCTGTTAAAGTTTTATATACTTTAGTAATTGTATTACTAAATTCTGTTTCTGTTGAGTCTACTAATGGAGTAGTAAATCTGTTTTCTTCTTCATTTTTATATGAAAGTCTACCTTCATCACAAATGAACCAACCGTTTACATCTCTATTTACTCTTGGTCTAAATCTAAAGATTTGGTCATCTTTATATTTCTCTTTTCTATGGTCAACATGGATATTACAACCCATTGAACAACCATTACAAATAGCATCAAAAGATTCCATAAACCAAACTCTTTGTTTAAATCTAAAGTCTTTAGATGTAAGTGCACCAACAGGACAAATATCTACAACATTCATTGCATATGGATTGCTAAGTGGTTTTCCTGGGAATGTACCAATTACAGAGTGGTCTGCTCTAGAAATAACACCAAGCTCATTTGTACCTGTGATTTCTGAACAGAATCTTACACATCTTGTACAAAGAACACATCTTTCTTGGTCTAACATTACGTTAGCACCTAGATCTACTCTTTTTCTTGCTGTTACTTTTTGATTTACATTTACTCTTGATTCATAGAAACCAGATTCCATGTAATAATCTTGCAGTTTACATTCACCTGCTTGGTCACATGTAGGGCAGTCAATTGGGTGATTGATAAGTTCAAGTTCTAGAATATCTCTTCTTACTTTTTCAATATTCTCACCTTTTGTTCTTACAATCATACCTTCTTTAACTGGAGTATCACACGCAATTTGAGGTCTTTTTTGACCTTCAATTTCTACCATACACATTCTACAGTTACCATCTTTACCTAGGGCTTGATGGTAACAAAAATGAGGAATATGGATATCTCGGTCTAAAAGAGTGTCTATCAAAAGACTCCCTTTTTCTGCCTCAATCTCATCCCCATTTACTGAAAATTTAACTAATTCACTCATAGTGCGTCATCTCCTTTTTTTGACACTTCTTACTTACCTGTATATAGCTGTCTTGGTCTAGCAATTTTAGCTGTTGGATCTTGCTTTAATTCAGACCATTGTGAAATCCATCCTGGAATTCTTCCGATAACAAAAATAGGAGTAAACATCTCTACAGGAATTTTAAGTGCAGTTAAAATAACACCTGAGTAGAAGTCAATGTTTGGATATAATCCTCTATCTTTGAAGTAATCATCACTTAATGCTGCTTCTTCAACTGCTGCAGCTACATCTAATAATTTAGAGTCTAAGTTTAACTCTACTCTTAATTGATCTTGTAAACCTTTTAATGTTTCAGCTCTTGGGTCTCTGTTTTTATAAACTCTGTGTCCGAATCCCATTAATCTGAATGGGTCATTTCTATCTTTAGCTTTTGCAATATAAGTTGGTACATTTTTAACATCACCAATTAATCTTAATTGATCCATAACTTTTTCATTTGCTCCACCGTGAGCAGAACCCCATAATGCAGAGATACCAGAAGCAATTGCAACATAAGGGTGAGCTTCAGTTGAACCAACATTTCTAACTGTTGTAGTTGAAGCATTTTGTTCGTGGTCAGCATGTAAAGTTAAGATAGCATCTAAAGCATCTACTTCAACTTGCTTGATTTCATCATTTTTACCATCACCTAAGTATTTCATACTTCCACCTGGATAAGCTCTTAACATATATAAGAAGTTTTCAGTAAAGTATTTATTTACATCTGGATAAATTAATGGAGTACCAATTGAGTTTCTATAAGCCATAGCTGCAATAGTAGGCATTTTAGCTAGGATTCTTCTTCTCATAGTTTTGAATTGTTCTTCATCTTCTAAGTGTAAGTGATCTTTATAGAATGCTGATAATGCCATAGTTGCAGCACCCATAGTTGCCATTGGGTGAGCTCCATCTGGTAATGCATCAAATAATCTAATAATACCTTCATTTAAGAAAGATCTATGTCTGATTTCTAAATCAAAATCTTTTGATTCTTCTTCATTTGGAAGTCTTCCCATCATAAGAAGGTGACAAACATCTAGGTAAGATTTTTTACCAGCAAGTTCTTGAATAGGGTAACCTCTATATCTTAACTCAGAGTTTTCACCATCAATGAATGTGATTTTTGATTCACAAGATGCAGTTGAAGTATATCCTGGGTCATAAGTGAACATTCCAGAATCTTTATAAAAAGATCTAATATCTAATACATCTGGTCCTCTTGTACCACTTAAAACATCATACTCATAAGATTTACCATTTCTGTTATCCGTTAGTGTAAAAGTATTCTTTGCCATCTTTCATATCTCCTTGTATTTTAGCTTTTAAAGTATTCAACGAATTCGTGTCTATATTTTTCAACAATGCTTTGGATAATATCTTTAACTGCTGGTGCAAATACACAAATAGTTTTTCCATTCATTGTTCCACAAACATCAATAATAGTATCTAGATCTGCATCTGTACCATTACCTTCTAAAATCTTCTTAATAGTTTTATCAATCCAACCAGTTCCCTCTCTACAAGGAGTACATTGTCCACAAGACTCGTGGTGATAGAACTCAATTAAGTTTTTTGCAACTTCAACCATTGATGTACCTTCTGGAATAATCATCATTCCACCAGTACCAAGTGTTGAACCAATGTCCCACATAGATTCATAATCTAAATATGCTTTTTCTACTTCTTCAGCAGTTAAAATTGGACATGAAGCACCACCTGGAATTAAAGCTTTTAATTTTAATCCATCTTGCATACCACCACCGATGTCATTAATTACATCGATCATCTTTTCACCATATTGAAGTTCGTAAACTCCTGGGTTTTTAACAGGACCACTCATAGCAAAAAGCATTGTTCCTGGTGCTCTTTCAGTTCCCCATTTTGTATATGATTCATAACCATTTAATACAATATTTGGAACAGATGAAATTGTCTCAACATTGTTTACTGTTGCAGGCATTCCATAGAACCACTCACACTCTTTACCATGTGGTTTAAGTCTTGGGTGTCCTCTTTTACCTTCAATTGATTCAATTAAAGCAGATTTTTCACCACAAATATAAGCTCCACCACCTCTGTGAACAGTAATGTCGATTCTATAATCGTATTTGTTCATTACTTTTTCACCAATGATTCCAGCTTCATATGCTTCTTCAATTGCTGCATTTAATCTATCGATGAACCATTTATATTCACCTCTGATATAAATATATGCATCATGTGCACCAATTGCATATGATGAACAAATAATTCCCTCAATTAATAAATGTGGGTCATATTGGAAAATTTGTCTATCTTTAAATGTTCCAGGTTCAGACTCATCACCATTAACGATTAAGTATCTTGGTCTTTCATCAATAGGTGGCATAAGTTTCCATTTAGGACCGCAAGCGGCACCACCACCACCTTTTCCTCTTAACCCTGATTTACAAACTTCTTCTGTAATCTCATCTGGTTGCATAGAAAATGCTTTATCAATAGATTCGTATCTTCCATTTTTTAAAGCTACTTCAAGTTTATGAGAATCTGGAATGTCAAAGTTTTTACTAACAATTTTTACTAATTCAACTGCCATTACTTACACTCCTCAATAATCTTCTTAAGTTTGTCAACAGACATGTGTTCGTGGTACTGATTATTTAATGCAATCATTGGTGCACCACCACAAGCTCCTTGACACTCAACTTCTGAGAAGTGGAATTTACCATCTTCACTAGTTTCACCTGGACCAATACCTAAAGTATCTTTTACAAACTTTTTAAGTTCAGGTGCACCCATTACCATACAAGATAGAGTTTTACATAACTCAATGTGGTATGTACCAATTGGTTTTAAGTTGAACATTGTATAGAATGTTGCAAACTCATAAACTTCAATTGGTGTTTTTCCTAATTTATCAGCTACAAAAATCATTGCATCAGGACTTACCCAACCTTCTTGCTCTTGAACAAGCCATAAAGCAGGTAACATCATTGCATCAATTTTTGGATACTTTTTAGCAATTCTTGCAAACTCTTTTTCATTTGCTTCTGTATATTTAAATTTGCTCATTATCTATCAAACTCCCCTGCAATAAAGTTCATACTAGCCATTGTTACAACAGCATCAGCTAACATATTACCTTCTACAATTCTTGCATAAGCACCTAACGAGTAGTAACAAGGTGGTCTACATTTAACTTTGTATGGATTACCAGAACCATCACTTACGATGTAGAATCCTAACTCACCATTTGCACCTTCAGTGTAACCGTAGTATTCACCTTTAGGAACTTTAATACCTTCAAATGTTAATTTAAATTGGTTCATTAAACCTTCAATATTTCCATAAACATCTTTTTTGTCTGGAAGAATAATTCCTTGATGGTCAACATTAAGTGGTCCATCTGGAAGCTCTTTCATTGCTTGTTTAATGATTCTAATTGATTGTCTCATCTCTTCAAACTTAACCATTATTCTGTCATAAACATCTCCATGAGAACCTACAACAACATCAAAGTCAAAGTTTTCATATCCATAATAAGGAGCATCTTTTCTTAAGTCGAATGCAACACCAGTAGCTCTTAAGTTAGGACCAGTAATCCCAGCATTAATAGCAAACTCTTGGTCAATTACACCAACATCTTGTGTTCTATCATGGAAAATTCTGTTGTGCTCAATTAAAGATAAAGAGTCTTCAATTGCTTTTTCAATATCTTTAATTACTGCATCTAAATCTTCAGCAAATCCATCATAAAGATCAAACTCTAAACCACCAATTCTAGTATAAGAGTTAGTTAACCTTGCTCCAGTTAGTTTTGAAAGAATATCATAAGCTTTATCTCTTGGTGCGAAGATATACCAGAAGTTTGTAAGTCCACCAAGGTCAACCATGTTTGCAGCATTACAAACAATGTGGTCAGTAATTCTTGAAAGCTCACCAATGATAACTCTAATCATCTTTGCTCTAGCAGTAATATCAATTCCTAACATATCTTCAACAGCTTTTGAATAACCAATGTTATTTAAAATTGCTGAACAGTAGTTAAGTCTATCAGTATAAGGAATGATTTGAGAGTAGTTGTGAGTTTCACAAGATTTTTCAAAACCTCTGTGTAAGTAACCAATTTCAGTTACACAAGCTCCAATTGTTTCACCTTCCATTGCAACGAAGTTTCTAATTGTACCGTGAGAAGCAGGGTGAGAAGGTCCAACGTTTAGCATCATTAGATCTTCCATATCAGCTTCACTGTAACCTTTTCTTTTTAATAGAGGAAGCATTTCATCCATTAAGTCTTCAGTTTCAGTACAAATTTGACCTTTAGTGATTTCATAATCTTTTCTTAAAGGATGTCCAACAAATTGGTGGTGATTTAAAACTCTTTTTAAATTTGGGTGACCTTTGAATCTAATACCATATTGGTCAAAAGTTTCTCTTTCTCCCCAGTCTGCTGCGTAGTATAAATCAGTAATTGAATCAACTTCTAAAGTATTATCATCTACATATGATTTAATAGAAATTTGTTTTTTAAAGTTACTAGTTCTTAAAACATAAATAACTGCAAATCTAGATGGAGTAACATCTGGGTACTCTAAATAGTCAACAGCAGTAATATCTAAAAGAAGAGTGAAGTCTTCTTCATTTTTTAGTCTAGTAATTGTTGATTTAATATCTTGTGCATCAATAAGCATATCAGTTTTAAGCATCTAAAATCCCTTTGAAGTTTCTATCTCTTTCTTTGATAATAGATTCATTATAAGATTTTTTCTGAATATTCATAATTGCATCTAAAACCGCTTCTGGTCTTGGAGGACAACCTGAAATATATTCATCTACAGGAATAACTTCATCAATTCCTTGTAATGTTGTATAGTTATCATAAAAACCACCAGAACATGCACATGCTCCCATAGAGATAACCCATTTAGGCTCACACATTTGATCCCAAATTCTTTTTAATACAGGAGCTTGTTTATAAGTAATAGTTCCTGCAACAATAAGTAAGTCTGCCTGTCTTGGCGAGAATCTTACAACTTCTGCACCGAATCTTGATATATCATATTTCGCTGCTGCAACTGACATGAATTCAATACCACAACATGCAGTACCAAACGCCATTGGCCACATTGAATATGATCTAGCCCAGTTAACAGCTTCATCAAGTTTTGTAGTGATTATAGAATCACCTAAGTTAGCTTCAGCTCCTAATCCCATGATAACGCCTTTTTCTTATACATATAAATAAGACCAGCAAAAAGTAGTCCAATAAAAATAAACATTTTTACTAAACCTGCATAGCCAAGGTCAACTAAGTTAACAGCCCATGGAAACATAAAGATTATTTCTACGTCAAATAATAAGAATCCAATAGCTACTAAGTAAAACTTAATAGAAAACCTAATGTTTGTAGTTCCAACAGGGTTGGAAACACCACTCTCGTAAACTGTGTTTTTTAATTTATCTTGTGTATTGTTTGGCCCTAAATACTTTGTTAGTAAGAAAACTCCTACTAATATTAAAGCAATAGAGACAAAAATCACAGATGAAAGAACTAAATGTGTCGACATAATCTATCCCATTTATTAGAATGTTTAAGAAATTGTACTATAAATTGAGTTACTATTTGGTCATATGTTAAAAATTCTTAGAAGTTTAGAATTTAGTGAGAAGATTTGTAATACTAAGGGGGGAACAGGGCTAAAAATATGTAACTATTTTACCCAGTCCCTCTTCAAGCTGTGATGTTGGAAGTGCGCAGTTTAGCCTAAAATACGAGTCTCCTTCAACTCCAAAGCTTCGCCCATCATTAAGTGCTACCTTCGATTTTTCGAATAACATATTTTTTATTTCCTTATGTTTTAGCTCTGTATTTTTAAAGTTTAGCCATAACAAATATGTTGCTTCTGGCTCCAAGAATTGTACTTTTGAGTTACTTTTTGCTAAATATTCTTTAGTAAATTCAATATTCTTTTTTAGATATTTTTTTAACTCTTCTAACCATTCTTCACCAAATTCATAAGCAGCTTCTAATGCTGTATATCCAAATACATTTACTGAAGCAATTTCTCTTTTTGCAAGTTCTTTATCAAATTTTTCTTTTATTTCTTTATTTTCACTGATTGAATATGAACAATTTAATCCAGCAATATTAAATGTTTTTCCAGCAGAGTTTAAAGTTAAAGTAATATTTGAAATTTCCTTTGATAAGGAAGCCATAGGAGTAAATTTTTTAAATACTAAATCAGCATGGATTTCATCACTTATTATTAGAAGATTATGTTCTATACAAATTTTAGCTAATTCTTCCAGCTCTTCTTTACTCCAAACTCTTCCCACTGGATTATGAGGTGAACATAAAACTAAGATTTTGGATTTAGAAGTAATCTTACTTTTTAAATCTTCTAAATCCATAGTGTAGTAGCCATTTTCTTCTTTAAGTGAATTTCTAACTACTTTTCTATTATTGTGTTTAACTGAGTTAAATAGTGGAAAATAAACAGGAGTTTGAACAATAATCTCATCACCTTCCTCACTAAAGGCTTCAATAGCAGCACTATATGCTGGAACTACTCCATTACAAAAAGATACCCATGATGTATCAATTTCCCAATTATGTCTTTTTTTCATCCACTCTTTTACAAGGTTATAAGTTTTTGTAGTAGGTTTTGCATATCCATATACTCCATGAGTTGCTCTTTTAATGATTGCATCATTTATTACATCAGGAGTTTTAAAATCCATATCAGCTACCCAAAGTGGTTGTAAATCAGAATATCCAAAGTATGTTTCTAGTGCATCATATTTAGCACAAGATGTTCCTTTTCTATTTACTATCTCATCAAACATATATATTACCTCTACTATAAACTATTTTTTAATGATAAAATGATATAAAACTTATACTAACAATTAGTTTACTATGAGGAAGAAATGAAAGAAGCTATTGAAATTTTAAAAAAGAATGATCTTTTAAGAATCATTGATGATGAGTTGGATATATATTTAGAGATACCACACATCGCTTATGTTGAAGTAAAAAAAGAAGACTCTAAGGCATTATTATTTACAAATGTTGTAGATAGAAAAAACAATAAAAAATTTGATATTCCAGTGTTAATGAATGTATTCTGTAATGAAAAAGCGGTAAAACTTTTCATTGGAGATGGAGATAAGATTGGAAAAGAGATTGAATCTTTATTAAAAATGAAGCCACCTACAACATTAAGTGAAAAACTTTCTACTTTTGGAAAACTATTTGCACTTAAAAATACAATTCCTAAAAAGAATAGGGGAAAAGGTGAGTGCCAAGAATTAATAAAACTTGGAAGTGAAGCAAAACTTTCAGACCTTCCTATTTTAACTACATGGGAACAAGATGGTGGTCCTTTTATTACAATGGGACAAGTTTATACTACATCTTTAGATGGTGAAATGAAAAATGTTGGTATGTATAGACTTCAAGTATATGATGATAATACATTAGGGATGCACTGGCAGATTCATAAAGATTCGAATCATTTCTTCCATGAATATAAAAAAGCTGGAAAGAAAATGCCTGTTTCAATTGGAATAGGTGGAGATCCGATGTATATTTGGTGTGGACAAGCTCCATTACCTATTGGTGTATTTGAATTAATGTTATATGGTTTTGTAAAAAATAAAAATGCACAACTAGTAAAATCAATTACAAATGATATTTATGTACCAAAAGACAATGACTTTGTAATAGAAGGTTTTGTTGACACAAGCAAAATGAAAATTGAAGGACCATTTGGAGATCATACTGGATATTATACTTTAGAAGAAGAGTATCCATTTATGGAAGTAACTGCAATTACTCATAAAAAAGAACCTACATATTTAGCAACAGTAGTTGGGAAACCACCATTAGAAGATAAGTATATGGGATATGCAACAGAGAGAATTTTCTTACCATTACTTAAAACAACTGCTCCTGATTTAATTGATTATTGTATGCCAGAAAATGGAGTTTTCCACAACCTAATTTTAGCAAAAATCAAAACACTTTACCCTGGACACGCAAGTCAAATGATGCATGCTTTCTGGGGAGTAGGGCAAATGTCATTTGTAAAACATGCAATTTTTGTAAATGAAGATGCACCTGATTTAGAAAATTTTGATGCAATTACTGAGCATATACTAAATAGAATTGATATTGAAGAATTCCTTGTATCAAAGGGAGTTATTGATGCGTTGGATCATACAAGTCCTAAGTTTGCAGTGGGTGGAAAACTTGGTCTTGATTGTACAGGTGAAGAAGTAAAAGAGCTTGGAATTACTTTATTAAGTGATGATGAACTTTTAAAGAAAGTAAATGAACTTACAGATGAAGTTAAACAATTAAAACAATACTATACTCATACAAAAAATCCTGTAACTGTTGTAGCTGTTAATAAGAAAAGAAATCAAAAAGAGATTTTTGAATTATTAAAACCTTTATATAAAAATATAAAAATATTAATCATAATTGATGATGCAAACCAAAATGATGTAAATAATCCATATATGTTAGTTTGGAGAGTTACAAATAATATAGATTCAAATAGAGATTTATATATTGAAGATAATACTATTTGTTTAGATGCAACAAATAAAAATGACTATGATAACTTCAAAAGAAGATGGCCTGATGATGTTGATTGTTCGAAAGAAGTAATTGATAGTTTAAGACAAAGAGGTATTTTAGATATTTCAGATGAGTTTATAAAGAAGTTTCAATTATAAAAGTTAAAGTAGTTTAAACTACTTTAACTTCATCTTTTCCGTTTCTTTTTACATAATACATTGCATTATCAGCTCTTGTTAATAAAGAGTCTGCACAATCTGTCTCTTCAAATTGAGATACTCCAAAACTACAAGTAACTTTTCTATCTATTTCAAAATCAAAGTTTGCAATTTTCTCTTTTAGTAAGTATGCAATATTTTTTGCTTGTACCTTATTTGTTTCAGGTAGGATAATAATAAACTCTTCTCCTCCCCATCTTCCAAAAAAGTCAGTCTTTCTCATTGTATTATTTACTAAAGAAGATATTTTCTCTAAAACATTATCACCAGTTGAATGTCCAAGTTGGTCATTGATTAATTTAAAGTTATCTACATCAAAGAAAATCAAAGATAAACCTCTATTATATCGCTTTTCTTTTAGCTCTAATTCTAAAATAGATTCAATCTTTCTTCTACTAAAGGCATTTGTTAAGCCATCAATATGAGCTATTTTACTTAACTCTTCTTCAGCAAGTTTTCTTTTTTTTATCTCTTTATTTAGTTTTCTATTGTTAATTACAACTATAATAATTAGAACAGAAAGAAAGGCAATTATTTTATAAACCCATGAGTAATCTTTTTCTGGTTCATAGATAATAGAGTTATATTTATCTCGAATAAGTTTTCTCTCTTCATCAGTAATTGTAGAGATTGCTTTATTTAATATATTAAGAAGAACTTTGTTTTCTTTATTTACATGAAGTTTAAGTTCATAATTTTCATTATAAATCCCAGAAATTTTAGCATTTGAGATTGTTTTTTTAGTGATATTATATGATAAAGCAGGAAGTTTACCTAAAATCCCATAAACCTTATTTTTTTGAAGTAAGTCAAAAGACTCATTTATACTAGCTGTTTCTACAAAGTTAATTTTTGGGTATTTCTTTTTTAAATCTTTATAATATGAAGCATATTTTGTAATAGCAATCTTTTTATTTGCTAATTCTGTTATTGATGTTGTATATGGTTTATCTACTAAAGTAGTTAGTGCAAGTTTAATTTTATCTACACTCATACTCATGTTTGAGTTTATATTTTCATAATCTACAGTTCCAAATGCATATTTTAAATTATTTGCATTTGTATTTATCTTTTCATTTGCTTCTTGATTATTGTTGATTACTTCAATTGCCGAGATTAGATTTAGTTTTTTTCTTACAAGGTTCCAATAATCAATCTCTATTCCTGAAAGTTTATTATCTGTTTCAATTGTAAAAGGTGGAAAGTTAGAGTTTGAAATAAGATTTATTTGATAATTTCTAATATATTTTTTTTCTTCTTGAGTTAAGTTTATTTTTTTAGGATTGTAAATTATATCTTCGAGTTTAAAATTTATTGCACTATCACTTAATCCAAGTAATAAATAAAGTCTTTTTATCTCTTCAACTTTTTTATAATCAATATTTCCTAAGTTTCCTTCTTCAAACTGCGCAAGTTCTTTTAAGATTTTAGCTTCATATTTTAAAGCTTCAAGAGATTTGTTTTGTGTATTATATTTCTCATAGATAATTTTTACTGTTTCATCAATATTTTCAAAAGCATATTTCCAACCTTTTAAAACAGCTCTATGCATTTTTCTAACTCTAATTGGATTTTGTCTTAACTCTTCTTGTGAAGTGAAAAAAAGACCTCCATAAAACTCAAAGCCATATTCACTTGGATTGTGAATTTTAAACTCTATATTTTTAGAGTCTAAAATATAAGGTTCATTAGATAAATAACATCCCATAGCGTCAGTTTTACCACTTATTAAGTCTTCAAGTTTAAAAGAGTGTTGTTGAAAGTTTATATCTTTTAAATTTAAACCTTGAGATATAATCATAGAGTTAATAGCAGCAGCTGACCTAGCATCAGGGGTTAGCATAACTTTTTTATTTTTTAAGTCTTTAATTTTTTTAATATTTGAATTGTTAAGTGATATTAAGACCATTGGTGAGTTTTGATAAATAGCGGCTAAAAGAACTACTTTTTTGCCTTCTAGTCTATCAATTATTAAAGATGATTTCCCTACAGCATAACTAGCTTTAGAGTTTAATACTCCATTTACTAAATCTACATCGAAGTCAAACTCTTTAATTATCACATCTAAGTTTTCTTCTTTGAAGTAACCCTTTTCTTTTGCTATATAATAACCTGCAAATTGAAACTGATGTAACCAATCCAATTGAATTGAAATTTTTTCTTCTTTTGCTTGAAGTACTAAAGTATTAAAAAGTAAAGATATTAGTAAAAATATTTTGTAGATATTCATGAAAAAAGTATATCTAAATAATATAAAATATAATCCATATGGATTTAATATATTTGTTGCTATAATACATGTTCTAAAAATAGGAGAAAGTTAATGATTTTAATGATCGATAATTACGATTCATTCACATACAATATTGTTCAGTACTGCTTAGAGTTAGGAGCAGACTTAAAAGTAATTAGAAATGATGAGTTAAGTGTAGAAGAAATAGAAAAATTAAATCCTGAAAAAATTATAATCTCTCCAGGACCAGCAACTCCTGATGATGCAGGTGTTTGTTTAGAAGCAATAGAATATTTTGCTGATAAAAAACCAATTTTGGGTATTTGTTTAGGTCACCAAAGTATTGCTCAAGTATTTGGCGCAAAGGTTATAAGAGCAAAAAATATGATGCATGGTAAAACTTCAAATATTAAAATTGAAAAAGATACAAAGATTTTTAACGAATTACCAAGTGAATTTACACAAACTAGATATCACTCTTTAACTGTTGAAAAGGAAACTTTACCAGCTGAGGTGATTCCTACATCATATAGTACAGATGATAATGAAATTATGTCTTTAGAGATTAAAGACAAAAATATTTATGGAGTTCAGTTTCACCCAGAATCAATTATGAGTGAATATGGACATAAGATTATTGATAACTTCTTGAAGATATGAAAACAGTAGCTAGTGCATATAAATATTTATTCTTACTATTCTTTTTTGTAGTTTTATCTGCACTAGTTTACAATATTCTTAACCTTAGTATTTCATACAAAGAGGCTTTAAACTTTTTTATTAATAACTCTTTATTGAGTATTATTACAAATGCCTCAACTATTATCTTAGGTCAAAATGACTTTGGTCTGAGATTTCCTTTTTTACTTTTTTATATTCTTTCTGTTTTTTTAATGTATAAATTAACAGAAGACTTTTTTAAAAAAGAGTCTGATAGATATATAAATTTAGCTATCTTTTCTATTTTACCAGGACTTTTAAGTGCCTCAATACTTGTAAATAGTGCTATTATAGTTACTTTTTTTACTCTTTTATATATATTCATATTCAAAGTAACAAGTAAACACTCCTATATATTATTGGTATTGTTTTTATTTTTAGATAATTCATTTGCTATATTTTTTCTAGCACTATTCTTTTATTCCCTTAAAAAAAGAGATACAAATTTACTTGTAGTTTCATTAGTTCTATTTGGTATTTCAATGGGAATATATGGATTTGATAGTGGAGGGAAACCCAAAGGTTTCTTAATAGATACTTTTGCTATTTATGCATCTATCTTTTCACCTTTATTATTTATATACTTTTTTTACTCAATATATAGAATAGGAATAAAAGAGAACAAAACACTTACGTGGTATGTATCTATGACCTCTTTATTCTTCTCTTTATTAATATCATTTAGACAAAGAATATATATAGAAGACTATGCACCTTTTGTTGTTATCTTTTTACCTTATATGGTAAGACTATTTTTTAACAGTATTAGAATTAGGCTACCAAGATTTAGAAAGAAACATTATAATATAACTATTGCCACATTAGTAGTTCTTTTATTAAGTGTATTTTTAACACTATTTAATAAACCTTTATATTTATTAGTAAGTGAACCTAAAAAACATTTTGCTTATAAATATGATTTTGTGGAAGATATTGCAATAGAGTTAAAAAAGAGAAATATTAACTATATTAGTTCAGAAGATGAAAAACTATTATTAAGACTAAGGTTTTATGGAATAGAGTCTGGAAAAAAATATTACATTACTACGAAAGAACAATTTTTCTATGATTATAAAATAGATGTAAAATATTTTAATAAAACATTATATAGTACATATATAATAAAAGAAAATGAAAAATAGCTTTTCAATCCTTGAACTAATTCTAGTTCTTTTTATTCTCTCTTTAGTTATAACTACTTTTTATTTTAAACCATATGAAAACAAACTATTAGATGCTACAAATAGAATAGAACTGTATTTAAAGCAAACAAGATATCAAGCTTTAATAGATAACAAAGAAAATAAAGAAGATTCCTTATGGTTTAGAAAGAGATGGACTTTTAAATTTTTCAATTGTGCAAATGATAAAGGAATATACTATGTAATATATAGTGATGAAAATAAAAAGGGACATCCAAATGAAAATGAAAGTTTATTAGATCCACTTACAAAAAAAAGAGTTTATTCAAGTAATAGTTGTGAATATGATGAAAATAGAAGTAAATATGTATTATTAACAAAAGAGTTTGATATTGTAGATACAAATATCACTTGTAATAGTACAAAAGGATTAGGACAATTATCTTTTGGAAATGATGGAAAAGTATATAGCAAACTATCAACATATGAGAATAGAAGTGAAGATTATGAGATTAAAAATAGTTGTTATATAGAATTAATAAATAAATTAGGTCAAAAGAAAACTATAAAAATAGAGCCAAATACGGCTTTTATAGAAATAAATAAGTAAAAAAACCAAAAACATCGAAAACTTTCAAAATTTAAGCTTCAATTAAGAGAAAACCCTTGACAAGAGGAGAAAAATCTATTATAATTCCCGTCCAATTTCAGAGGAACGACATCAAAAATGGTTGAAAGAGTTGCGAAGGAATGGGAGATCTTTTAAAATTTAGAAGGTTTGTAAATAACTTTTATAAACCGAATATGAAATTACAACAAACAAGAATATATTGTAAATATATCCTTGTCTATTTTAATAACAAAGCTTATGCTTTTACA